>DATBCR010000546.1:0-6036 GCA_036270375.1 Pseudonocardiaceae bacterium
CTTGCTACGCAACGCAACCACACGAGCACCATCCCGCAACGACAAACCCCCAGCCACACACGCAGCAGCAATCTCACCCTGAGAATGACCAACAACCGCAGCCGGCTCAATCCCATACGACCGCCACAACGCCGCCAACGACACCATCACCGCCCACGACACAGGCTGAACCACATCAACCCGCGCCAACTCACCACGAAGCTCATCCAACAACGACCAATCAACAAACTCCGCCAACGCATCCGCACACTCAGCCATCCGAGCCGCGAATACCGGCTCCGCAAGCAAATCAACCGCCATACCCACCCACTGCGCACCCTGACCGGGGAACACGAACACCGCGCCACCGGTAGGCTTGGTGGTGCCTCGCACAACCCCTGGCGCCGCAACGCCTTCGACGATTGCCGCCAGCCCGGTAAGGAACTCGTCCCGATCACCGGCCAGCACCACAGCGCGGTGTTCGAAGGCGCTGCGGGTCGTTGCCAGCGAATGACCGACGTCCACCGGAGGCAGCCCCGGATGAACGTCCATATGGGACCGCAGCGCCTTGGCTTGATCGCGCAGCGCATCAGCCGATCGGCCGCTGATCACCCACGGCAGCACGCCCGTCGGCCCGTCGGCAACCGAGCGCTCCGGTGTCGGGACTTCCTCAAGGATGACGTGCACATTGGTGCCGCTCGCGCCGAAACCGGACACGGCGGCGCGGCGGGGGTGGTCGTCGTCCGGCCACGGTCGGGCCTCGGTGAGCAGTTCGACGTTGCCGGCGGTCCAGTCGATGTGCGGTGACGGATCCTCGGCGTGCAGTGTCTTCGGCAGCGTCCGGTGCCGGATGGCCATCACCATCTTGATCACGCCGCCAACCCCGGACGCCGCCTGCGAGTGCCCGATGTTGGACTTCAGCGAACCCAGCCACAGCGGCCGGTCCCGGTCCTGGCCGTACGTCGCGATCACGGCCTGCGCCTCGATCGGATCACCCAGCGTCGTACCGGTGCCGTGCGCCTCGACCACGTCGACATCGGCTGACGTGAGACCGGCCGTGCGTAGTGCCGTGCGGATGAGTCGCTGCTGCGACGGCCCGTTCGGCGCGGTCAGGCCGTTGCTCGCGCCGTCCTGGTTCATCGCGCTGCCACGCACCACCGCCAGCACGGGATGCCCGTTGCGACGCGCCTCGGACAGCCGTTCCAGCACCACGATGCCGGCGCCCTCGCCCCACCCGGTGCCGGCCGCGTTCGCCGAAAACGAGTGGCAGCGCCCGTCCGGCGACAGCCCACGCTTGCGGCTGAACTCCATCAGCATGCCCGGCGTGGCCATCACGGTGGACCCGCCGGCCAACGCCATCGAGCACTCACCAGCACGCAAAGCCTGGCACGCCAGGTGAAACGCGACCAGCGACGACGAGCACGCCGTGTCCACGGTAGCGGCAGGGCCTTCGAGGCCGAGCGTGTAGGAGATCCGGCCGCTCGCCATGCTCATCAGCGTTCCGGTGAGCAGATGACCCTGGAAGCCCTGCGGCGGGTGGTGCATCACCGGGCCGTAGTCCTTGCACTGCACGCCGACGAACACGCCCGTCATCGAGCCGCGCAACGTCACCGGGTCGACGCCGGCCCGTTCCAGCGCCTCCCACGACGACTCGAGCAGCAGGCGTTGCTGCGGGTCGGTCGCCATCGCCTCGCGCGGCGAGATACCGAAGAAGTCCGGGTCGAAAAGTCCTGCGTCGTGCAGGAATCCGCCTTCCCGCGTGCAACAGGTGCCCTCGTTGGCCGGGTCGGGGTGATACAGATTGTCCAGATCCCAGTTGCGGTTGGTGGGAAACGGCGAGATCGCGTCCCGCCCGCCGGCCACGACGTCCCACAGGTCGTCCGGGCCGCGCACGTCACCCGGGTAGCGGCAGGCCATACCGATGATGGCGACCGGATCGTCCGCCCCGGCAACGGTTGCCCAGGAAGCGGCCGCGGTGTCCGTGTCGACCGACCCGCCGACGAGCTGGTCCCGCAGGTAGCCGGCGACCGCGGCCGGTGTCGGGTAGTCGAACGTCAACGCCGCCGGGATACGCACACCGGTCGCCTCGGCCAGCCGAGCCCGCAGCGTGGCCGCGATCGACCGGTACACCCCCAGTGTCCGGAAACCCGCCGACGGGTCGACGGCTCCCGGCCCGGCGTGCCCGGCGACCTCGGCCACCAGCGTGCGGACGAGTTCCAGCAGCACCCGGTCGCACTCGCCGGCGGACCGGCCGGCCAAGCGGTCGGCGAGACGGTCGGAGTCACTCATGAGTCGCACCCCTCTGCCGGAATGTCCTGCGACTCACGATGATGATGTCCGCGAACGTCGGAACCCAGGTTGGCGCAGGATCTCTAGCAGAAGGCCTATGGCTGCACCTCTAGTGATGCACCTAGCGCGTCGTCGCCCAAGCTTCGACCCATGACAGCTCGAAATCCCAGACGTCTGCGTGGCCGCGCCGCGCCATGGCTGGTTCTGGCGTCCATCGTGGCGCTGCTCGTGCCGGCGTTGAACGCGTCGGCGGCCGGGACGACCACGGCCGCGCCGAGCAACATCCTGCAGGACATCGTGCCGGCACCCGTCGTGGTGACCGCGAACACGGCCGTCAGCTACCAGCTCAACCCGGGCACGGTCGTGTTCACGTCGCCGGCGGCCCGCCCGGTCGGCGACTACCTGGCCGGGCTGGTGCGGCCGGCGACCGGTTTCGTCGTGCCCGTCGTGTCGATTCCGGCGATACCCGAGGCCCTGCCCGGGATCTCCTTGTTGTTGCAGGGCGCGGATCCCAGCGTCGGCACCGAGGGCTACCAGCTCGACGTGACAGCCCGCACCGTGGTGATCCGGGCGAACACGGCGGCCGGCCTGTTCTACGGCGTGCAGACGCTGCGCCAGATCCTGCCGGCGAAACTGGCCGACCGGACCCGGCAGCCGGGCCCGTGGCTGGTGCCCGGCGGACACGTGCTGGACTTCCCGCGCTACGGCCACCGGGGCGCGATGCTCGACGTGGCACGGCATTTCATGTCGGTGGCGGACGTCAAGCGCTACATCGACGAGATCTCCCTCTACAAGGTGAACTACCTGCACCTGCACCTGACCGACGACCAGGGCTGGCGCCTCGCGATCAACGGCTGGCCGCGCCTGACCAGCTTCGGCGGCACAACCGGTGAGGGCGGCGGACCCGGCGGTTTCTATACGCAGGACCAGTTCCGCGACATCATCGCCTACGCACAGGCGCACTTCGTGACGATCGTGCCCGAGGTCGACGTGCCGGCACACTCCGACGCGGCCCTTGCTTCCTATGCACAGCTCAACTGCGACGGTGTCGCCCCGCCGCTGTACACCGATATCGGTACCGCGCCGAACGACACGCTGTGTGTCGACAAGGCGATCACGTTCCAGTTCCTGAACGACGTGATCGGCCAGATCGCCGCGCTGACCCCCGGCCCGTACGTGGACATCGGCGGCGACGAGGTCTCCACGCTGACCACCGACCAGTACACCGCGTTCCTGCAGCACGTGCAGAAGATCGTTGTGGCGCACGGCAAGAAGCTGATGGGCTGGGCGGAAGCACTGACCGCAACCACACCGGCCGACTCCACCGGCCAGTTCTGGATCTACGACAGCACAAAGGCCCAGGTGGTCGCGGCCAGCCAGCAAGGCGCCCAGATCGTGATGTCGCCGTGCATCTTCACCTACCTTGACCAGAAGTACGCCCCGAACACCCCGCCGGACCCGCTCGGCCTGGAATGGGCCGGCGACATCAACACGCAGACCGCCTACGGCTGGGACCCGACCCAGGTCCTCGCCGGCGTACCGGATACCGCGATCTCCGGCGTCGAAGCACCACTGTGGACTGACGTCGTCACGACGTTCGCCCAGGTGCAGCAGATGACGTTCCCTCGGTTGCCAGCCATCGCCGAAATCGGCTGGTCCACGGCGGATTCACACGACTGGACGTCGTTCAGCCAGCGACTGGCGAACCAGGGTCCACTGTGGAAGTCGATGGGCATCAACTATTACCAGGACCCGGATGTCGCATGGCCGGCCGGTAGTTGAGAACGGAGTGGCGATGACAGGCCAGTACGGGCCGTTGTGGGAAGCGTTCTGGACGGATCTGCCCAAGCGCACGGGTGAGGCGTTCTGGGACTGCGCACCCTCGGTCGGTGCGGCCACCCACGTCGAACTGTTCGCACCGTTCATCGACCGGACGCTGCCCTTCGTCGACGTCGGCTGCGGTACCGGCACCCAGACCGCCTACTTCGGCGGGCTGTTCGACCGGGTGATCGGTGTGGACATCGCGGACGCCGCGCTCGCGTTCGCGGGGCGGCACAACGCAAGGGACAACGTCGAATACCGGAAACTCGACGTGCTCGACCTGGATGAGGTGACGGCGTTCCACGAGCGGTTCGGCGACGTGAACGTCTATCTGTCCGGTGTGATCCACCAGCTGTCCCCCGCCGACCGGCTGGCCTGCGCGCGGGCGCTGGCCACGCTGGCCGGCGCGGGCGGCTGCGTGTTCGACCAAGAGTTGACACCCGCCAGCTACCAGTACATGCAGGAACTGATCGCCGACGCGGGCGACCAGCTGCCGAAGCTGGACCGGGTGTCGCTCTATTTCCGGATCGGCCTGCAACCGGCCGCCGGCGAGGCCGAACTGGAAAGCATCTTCGCGGCGGCCGATTTTGATGTCATCCAGGCCGGCGACCTGATGCTGCGCACAACGGAGACCATGGCCGACGGCACCGGGCTGGACCTGCCGACCCGATACGTTGTGGCACGGCCGAAAACGGTCGCGCCGACCGCGGCCTGAAACTTTCAGCGGGGCTTCTGTTGGCCGTTGACGGTCCACAGAAGCCCTGCTTTAGTCCCCCCATGACCGCAGGTTTGGTGACTCGGATCCCGGTCCATTTCGACGGCGACGGCGGCGGCATCGGGGAACTGAGCTGGGGCCAACGCGAGATGTGGGGAAATATCCACCGGAGTGCGAACACCCAGATCACGCTCGCCGGTCTGGCTCCCCTGCCCGCGACCATGATCGTCGAGGATGTGGCGGCGGGCTTCGGTTTTCTGATCGGCCGTCACCAATCGCTGCGCACCCGGATCCGGCCCGACGAGGCAGGCCGACTCCAGCAGGTCGTCGCGGACCGCGGCGAAACATGTCTGGAGGTTGTGGACGCCGACGGCGCCGACCCGGCCGAGGTCGCCGAGGCGGTGCACGTCCGCCTCCGGGAGACGATCTTCGACTTCGCCCTTGACTGGCCGGTGCGGATGGCCGTGGTGCGGCACAACGGGATCCTCACGCACGTCGTGACCGCGTGCTCCCATCTCGCCGTCGACGGGACCGGCATCGACGTGCTGATGGCCGACCTGGCGAACCGCGACCCCGCCACCGGACTGGCCACGCGCCCGGTGACCGCGCTGCAGCCGCTGGACCAGGCTCGGCGGCAGAGCAGGCCCTCAGTGCGCAGGCAGGGCGAAGCGGCCCTGCGGTACTGGGAACGCATGCTGCGATCCGCGCCGGCGCAACGGTTTCGCGACGGCGGCGGCCGGCCAGACGGCGGGCACGTCGACCCGCACTTCAGCTCGCCGGCCACGTGGGCCGCGCTGCGGATGATCGCCGCCCGCCGCCAGGTGAGCACGGCCACGGTGCTGCTGGCCGCTTATGCCGTGGCGATGGCGCGGGTGACCGGCCGACACCCCAGCGCGGCGCAAGTGCTGGTGGGCAACCGTTTCCGGCCAGGGTTGACCGAGTCGGTCAGCACGCTGAGCCAGGCCGGGCTGTGCGTTGTCGACGTTGCGGAAGTTGGTTTCGACGAGGTGATCGGGCGGGCGTGGCAGGCGTCGACCAACGCCTACAAGTACGCGTACTACGACCCGGTGGGCCGGGACGAGTTGATCGCGGCCATCGGCCGGGAGCGCGGTGAGCAGTTCGACCTTTCGTGCTATTTCAATGATCGGCGGGCGCCGGATCCCGAGGTGCTGGACGTGGTTCCGCTGTCCGCACGGGATCTTCGGGCGCTGCTGCCGCTCAGCAGGCTGCAG
>DATBCR010000547.1:0-8273 GCA_036270375.1 Pseudonocardiaceae bacterium
CCCCGCTGTCGCCGGCGTCCCCGGCGTCCCCGGTGTCCGCGCACTGCTCGGTGGCATCGGGGCGACCGTCCGCGTCGTCCGGCCGGTCGATGCGCACTCGTTCACCACCCCAATGTCGCGACCCAATGTCGGGACTCAACCGGGGAAACGAATCGACCGCCAGCGCGGTTCACCGGCGGCCGACTCAGCGCACCAAGCACCAAGCACCAAGCACCAAGCACCAAGCACCACCGAGCAACCGCACCACGCACCACGCACCACGACCGCACCACGGCACTACCGAGCAACCGCACCACCCACCACGCACAATCGCACCGCGTGACACCGAGCAACCCGCACCACGCACCACCGAAGAACCGCACCACGCCCTACCGAACAACCGCACCACCCACCACGCACAATCGCACCGCGTAACACCGAGCAACCGCACCGCACCGGAGAGGACGATGTCCGTCGTGAGTGCCGACGCCGCGTCAGCACGGCTGCCGCAGGGCGCTGACGAGCATGTGCACTCCCCCGACCGGGCCGAGGTGCACGCCGCGGTGGCTCGTCCGGCCACCACGCTCACCGGTGCCGGTGACCTGCTGCGGGCGTTGGCCGCGCCGGTGCGGATCGCGATCGTGTTGGAGCTGCGTGAGTCGGAGCGGTGCGTCCACGAACTCGTGTCCGCGCTCGGCGTAACCCAACCGCTGATCAGCCAGCACCTGCGGGTGCTGAAGTCGGCCGGCGTCGTGTCCGGGCAGCGGCACGGCAGGGAGGTCGTCTACCGGCTGGTCGACGAACACCTCGCGCACATCGTGGTGGACGCCGTCAGCCACGCCGAGGAGGCCGCCGAGGCCGGTCGGAAGGATCGACCGTGACGAACAGCGACCTTGACCGAACGACCGCACCGGTGCCCGGCCTGCGCGCCACCCGCCAGCGCGCGGCGATCGCCAAGCTGCTCGACCAGCTCGACGACTTCCGCTCCGCGCAGGAACTGCACGAGGAACTACGCAAGCGCGGCGAGGGCATCGGCCTGACCACCGTCTACCGCACCCTCCAGTCGTTGTCCGAGGCCGGTGAGGTGGACGTCCTCCGCACAGCGACCGGCGAGGCCATCTACCGGCACTGTTCCAGCCACCATCACCATCACCTGGTGTGCCGGCACTGCGGGCGCACGGTCGAGGTGGAGGGACCGGCCATGGAGTCCTGGGCAACCAGAATCGCGGCCGACAACGGTTTCGCCGAGATCAGTCACACCATGGAGATCTTCGGCACGTGCGCCGACTGCGTCGGCAAGTACTGAGCCGTCAGTACTCGTACGGATCGGCTGGCGCGTCAGCGATGGCCAGCGCGGAAACGACGACTGTCGGGGTGTAGCCGTTGGCCTCGGTCGCCGAACCGGGGCGCAGCATACCGTCCACCTGGATCCACTGGTCGTCGGGCAACCGGTCGGCCTGTCCGCCGGTGAGCGCCACCTTCATCGGCGTGGCGTCGGCAGCACAACAGGTGATCACCAGCCGGGCGACGTAGACGATTCCGTTGCCGTGCACGACGAATCCGGTGAGCGCCACGGTCCGGCCACTGAGGGAGCCCGACGAGTCCCACACACCGCGAGTGATGAAGTCGCTCATCCCGATCGGCACCACAGTGCCGCGCGGCAACGGCGGGAAGGTCCGACTCACCGCTGGTGCGGCGCGATTACCGGCCCGCAGCACGGAATCCGCGCCGAGCGCGGGCGGCACGACAAGGAAGATCGCCAACACCGGCAACATCAGCAACCAGACCCAACGGCCCGAATGCTGATGACCGTCGACGTGTCGATGGCGCCCAACCACGTCCAGCACGATGGCCACCACGGCGAGGCCGACCATCACCACACCGGCGGCCAGCACCCACGGCTTGGCCGTCGGCTTGACATAACGCAGGTACGTGCCGTTCAGCGTGATCTTCAGCAGCGCGCCACCGACCAGCAACAACAGGACGTTCGCTGTCTCCCGCCTCACCGATGGCCACCCAACACACACAACGCGACCAGCACGGCGACCCCGACGGCGACGATGAACGTGGCAGGCGCGAACCTGACCACGAACCGACGCCCGAACGTGCCGGCCTGCAACGCGATCAACTTAACGTCCACCGCGGGCCCCACCACAAGAAACACCAACCGTGGCAACAAAGGCAGCGCGGACAGGGACGCCGCGACGAACGCGTCCGCCTCACTGCACAACGCCAACACGACAGCCAGCAATGCCATCACAATGACCCCGGTCAGCGGGCTGTGACCAACCACCGAGAACCACGACCTCGGCACCAGCACGTTCAGCACCGCCGCGGCCGACGCGCCAATCACCAGAAAGCCGCCGGCGTCAGCGAGGTCAGACCGTGCCGTCTCGACAAACACCTCCCAGCGGGACGCCTCGTGCCGATCCGGCAAAACAGTGCGCGCCCGCTCGGCGATCCACTCGGTGTGCCCGAACCGTGACCACAACCAACCCATCACAATCGCGGTAGCCAGCGAGCCAAGGAATCGGGCCAACACCATCGCGGGCGCGGCCGGAAACGCCACCGCCGTCGCCATCAGCACAACAGGATTGATCGCGGGCGCCGCCAAGAGAAACGCCAATGCGGCCGGCACAGGAACGCCCTGCCGCATTAGCCTCCCAGCAACCGGTACCGACGCGCATTCACACCCGGGCAACGCCATCCCAGCCAATCCGGCCACACCAACAGCAACGGCCTCACGCCGCGGCAACACCCGACGCAGCAACCGAGCCGGCACGAACGCGGCAATAGCGCCACTGACCAGCACACCGAGTACCAGAAACGGCATGGCCTGCACGCACACCGCGACAAAGACGGTGGCACCGGTACGAACGGCAGCCACATCCAACAACTGCCCCCACCAGCCGCGAACTACCACAGCAAGCACCAGAACGCCACACAGTACTTCGAGCGAAGTAATACGCCGACGGTTCGATCGTGATGGGCATCGGGAATCGGCCTGATCGTCGTGTGCCGCAGTCACGACACCAGCCAACCAGAGATCAACTCACCAGCCCGCGGCATTAGCCACAATCACCACATCGGGTGATCGACATGTCAGCCGGCTATTGCGCTTTTGCCTCGGTCAGTAGTTCTTCGCGTAGTTGGGAAGCGGTGGACACGACAAGCATGAGCAGCGTGCCCATCGCCGCCGTGTTCAGGCCGGTGCCGGGGAACGTGTATCGCAGGGTCACGTCCAACCCCCGGTCCGTGTGTACGACGCCCAGTGTGCCGAACAAGCCCTGGCCGGCCCGTTCCGCGGCGGACGCGGCCAACCGTGGGGAGTCCGGCAGGTCCCATGCGACCACGCACGTCAGGCTGAGCACCGCCAATCCCTCCGCCAGGCGCATACCCTGCAGCGCGCACGGCACGTCACCATGCCGAAACGTCAGGGCGCCGTCGTCATCGATGTGCACGTCGTGGTAGCGCTCAAGGGCCTCGCGGGCTGTGCTCAGCAGTTGGGCGATGGTGGCGGCGTCCGCTGCCGAGTTCATCTGGTCTCCTCTGATCGCGCCAGGTCGGCGCCGTTCACGGTCTCGGCACCGGCGGCGTCGATCGCGCCGCCGAAGCGGCGGTCACGGTTGGCGTAGCGTTCGCACGCGCGCCACAGGTGCAGGCGGTTGAAGTCGGGCCAGAGGATGTCCTGGAACACCAGTTCCGCGTAGGCGCTCTGCCACAACAGGAAGTTCGACGTCCGTTCCTCGCCGGACGGTCGGATGAACAGGTCGACATCCGGCATGTCGGGCTGGTACAGATGTTTGGCAAGGGTGCGCTCGTCGACCTTGTCCGGGTTGATCTTGCCGGCGGCTGCAAGGCGGGCGATTTCCCTTGCCGCGTCACCCAGTTCGGCTCGTCCGCCGTAGTTCACGCACATGGTCAGGTTGAGGACGTCATTGCGCTTCGTGCGTTCCTGGGCGATCTTGAGTTCGTTCACCACGCTGCGCCACAGTCTCGGCTGGCGGCCGGCCCACCGGATGCGTACGCCGAGTTCGTCCAGCTCGTCGACCCTGCGGTGGATCACGTCGCGGTTGAAGTTCATCAGGAACCGCACCTCGTCGGGGCTGCGTTTCCAGTTCTCCGTCGAGAACGCGTACAGCGACAGCCACTGCACGCCGATCTCGATGGCACCTCGCGCTACGTCCAGCACCACGGCCTCGCCACGCTTGTGGCCCTCGATCCTGGGCAGTCCGCGCTGGTTGGCCCACCTGCCGTTGCCGTCCATGACGATGGCCACATGCGCGGGCACCTGGTCGGCCGGGATGTCGGGGGGCTTGGCGCCGGACGGGTGCGGATCGGGCGGCCGTACCGGAGTGGTCCTGGCGGTCGCGGTCCGGTTGCGCCGCGAAGGCAGCATGGGATGAATTCCTCCAAACTGGTGCACGGGTGGGGCGGCTACTGATTCTCTACGTAGTCCGCCGCCTCCACGTGCCGGGCCGGGTCGACCAGCTCGACACCCACCGGCACCACGGTATCCACCACCGGACGGGCGACCGGCTGCCGGCGCTCCACCAGCGGCAGCGACCGCAACTGCCGCTCAAGGTGCCACTGCAGCAACGCCGCCACCAGGCCGCTCGCCTCCCGGCGGGCCGACTGGCCGGTCGACTCGGCCACCTGCCACGCGCCGTGCATCAGCGCCGCCAGCAACACCAGCGTGTCCGCGCTCGGCCGGCTCGCGCCGGCCGGCCGGCAGCGGTAGCACACCGAACCGCCGGCCGGCACGCTGAACGCCTGGTGCGGGCCGGGTTCCGCGCATCGCGCGCACTCGTCGACGGCCGGCTCCCAGCCCGCGTACGCCATCGCGCGCAGCAGGAACGCGTCCAGCACCAGCGACGGGTCGCGCTCCCCCGTCGCCAGCGCTCGTAACGCCCCCGCCACCAGCAGGTACAGCCGCATCGCGGGCTCGCCCTCCTCGACGGCGAGGCGGTCCGCGGTCTCCAGCACGGCACAGCCGGCGGTGTAGCGCGGGTAGTCGCCGACGAGCCCGATGCCGAAGGCGTCCACGGTCTCGACCTGGGTGATGATGTCCAGCGACCGACCCGTGTAGAACTGCACGTCCACATGCCCGAACGGTTCGAGCCGGGCGCCGAACCGGGACCTCATCCGGCGCACGCCCTTGGCCACCGCGCGCACCTTGCCGTGCCGGCGGGTGATCAGCGTGACGATCCGGTCGGCCTCGCCCAGCTTGTGCACCCGCAGCACCACCCCGGTGTCGCGGTACAGGCTCATGCCCTCATCGTCCCACCCCGGTGCGACGTTCTCTAAAAGCCGAGCCTGCGTAGCTGCTTCGGGTCACGCTGCCAGTCCTTCGCGACCTTCACGTGCAGGTCCAGGTACACCCGGGTGCCGAGCAGCGCCTCGATCTGCTTGCGCGCCGTCGTGCCGACCTGCTTGAGGCGCTCGCCATGGTGGCCGAGCACGATGGCCTTCTGGCTCTGTCGCTCCACGAACAGCTCGGCGTACACGTCGACCAGGTCGTCCCGGCCCTCACGCGGCCGCATGTCCTCGACCACCACGGCGATGGAGTGCGGCAACTCGTCCCGCACGCCGTCCAGCGCGGCCTCCCGCACGAGTTCGGCCACCAGCGTGGTCTCCGGCTCGTCGGTCAGCTCGCCGTCCGGGTACAGCGGCGGCCCGGCCGGCAGCCGTGCGACGAGCAGATCCGTCAGCACGCCGACCTGAAACCCGTCCACAGCGGACACCGGCACCAGTTCGGCGAACTCCGCGATGGCTTGCAGGGCAAGCAGTTGCTCGCCGATCCGGTCCGGCGACACGAGGTCGGTCTTGGTGACGATGCCGATCACCGGGGTGCGGCGCGGGAGCTTGCCGAGTTCATCCGCGATGTACTTGTCGCCCGGCCCGATCTTCTGGTCCGCCGGCACGCAGAAGCCGACAACGTCCACTTCGGACCACGTCTCGCGGACGAGGTCGTTGAGCCGCTCGCCGAGCAGCGTGCGCGGGCGGTGCAGGCCGGGCGTGTCCACGAGCACCAACTGCGCGTCCGCCCGGTGCACGATGCCTCGGATGGTGTGCCGGGTGGTCTGCGGCTTGTCCGACGTGATGGCCACCTTGGTGCCGACCAGCGCGTTCGTCAGCGTGGACTTGCCAGCGTTGGGGCGGCCGACGAAGCACGCGAACCCGGAACGATGGCCGATCTCTGGGGTGGTCACCGGCTCATTCTCCGGGCACCTGGCGCATCGGCCTCACGGGGTGTCGACCGCGACGACGTGCCCGGACGGGTCGGCGCGGAAAATCGGGGCCGTGGCACCGAGTTCGCGGACCGCGGCGACCGACTCGGCGGACAGCTCGTCGGCCTCGGTCACCACGGCCGCCGCCTCCAGACCGGGCGCGCCGCTGGCCACCGCAGCCGCGACCGCCGCCTGCAAGGCGGTCAGGCGCAACGAGGACAGGCCAACCGTGCACGCCGTGTACGTCCGGCCGTCGGTGTCGCGCACGGCGGCACCCTCGGCGGCCCCGGTGCGCGCCCGCACGGATCGGGCCAGCGTGATGATCTTCTGGTCCTCGGCGTCCAACTCAGCCACGTTCGGTCGTCCTCTCCCGTTGTGTCGCCTGTGCCACCGGATCGACAAGCACCGACGTGATCCGCATCCGCCCGCGCCGGTCCTTGCCGCCCTCGGCCCGCAGCCGCAGGCCCGCGATCTCCGCCTCGGCACCCGGCAGCGGCACCCGGCCGAGCCGCTGCGCGAGCAGGCCGCCGACGGTCTCCACGTCGTCGTCGTCCAGTTCGACGTCGAACAACTCGCCGAGATCTTCGGTCGGCAGCCGGGAACTGACCCGGACGGTGCCGTCCGGCAGGTGTTCGATCGGCGGCCGCTCGTCGGTGTCGGACTCGTCTGTGATCTCGCCGACGATCTCCTCGAGGATGTCCTCGATGGTCACCAGGCCCGCTGTGCCGCCGTACTCGTCGATCACGATCACCAGGTGGGTCCGGTCGTGCTGCATCTGCTTGAGCAGTTCGTCGAGCCGTTTGGTGTCCGGGATGAACGACGCGGCGCCCATCAGGTCGCCGACCGTCCGGTCGTTCGCGTCGCCGTCGTCGAGGGTGCTGCGCACCAGGTCCTTGAGGTTCACCACGCCCACGACGTCGTCGACACTCCCATCGACCACCGGCAGGCGGGTGAAACCGGTGCGCAGCGACAGTGCCAGGGCCTGGCGGACGGACTTGGTCCGCTCGATCCACACGATCTCGGTGCGCGGCACCATCACCTCGCGCGCGATGGTGTCGCCGAGTTCGAACACCGAGTGGATCATCTCGCGTTCGCCCTCGTCCACGACGCCCCGCTCGCCGGCCAGGTCGACCAGCTCACGGAGTTCGACCTCGTAGGAGAACGGGCCGTAGCGGAAGCCACGGCCGGGCGTGATGGCGTTGCCGATCAGGATCAGCAGCCGGGACAACGGCCCCAGCACCAAGCCAAGCACTCGCACCGGACCGGCCGCGATCAGCCCGACGGCGTACGGATGCTGCCGGCCGACCGTCCGAGGCCCGACGCCGACCAGCACGTACGACACCACCACCATGCTGATCGCCGCCGTGAGCACGGCGACCCAGCCGGGCGCGATGTCCCGCAGGCACACCGCCGTGACCAGCACCGTCGCCGTCAGCTCGCAGGCGAGGCGCAGCAACAGCAGCAGGTTGATGTGCCGGGGCCGGTCGGCGACCACGGCGGCCAGTTGGCGGGCACCGAGCCTGCCCTCCCTCGCCAACTCCTCGACCCTGGCCACGGACAGCGTGCCAAGGGCGGCGTCCGCGCAGCCGAACGCGCCGGCCGCGAGCACCCCGAGCAGGGCGAGCACCAGCAACAGAGCCGTATTCGACGCACTCGCGGGCACGGGACTACTCCTGGCCGGTGTCCTCGACCGACGGTGGCGGCTCGGTCGGTTCGACGGCTGATCCCGAGCCCGACTCCGCGCCGCGGTCGAGGCCGACCGCGCCGAGCAGCCGGTCGTCGGCGTCGCGCTGCGCCGCCCGGCGTGCCGCGTCCGCCCGTGCCGTGCGGAAGTCGGCGAGGATGCGCTTCTGCAGCGTGAACATCTCGCGTTCCTCGGCCGGTTCGGCGTGGTCGTAGCCGAGCAGGTGCAGCACGCCGTGCACGGTGAGCAGGTGCAGCTCGTCCAGCAGGCTGTGACCGGCGGTCCGGGCCTGGTCCTTCGCGAACGCAGGGCACAGCACGATGTCGCCGAGCAGCGCGGGGCCGACGTCCGCCGCGTCCGGCCGGCGGGCCGAGTCCAGC
>DATBCR010000548.1:0-5469 GCA_036270375.1 Pseudonocardiaceae bacterium
GGCACCGGAGCCGAGCCCGACCGTGTCCGCCCGCAGCTGGAAGTACATCGCGGCGAACGGCGAGACCCGGCCGAAGTATCCGGACGCGTACTCGGTCAGCCCGCCGTCGTTGATCGCGCCGCGTGCCTGCGTGAACAGCAACTGCTGGCGGCGCAGGTAGTTCCGCTTCTCCCGCACGTCCATCCTGCGCCGCAGGAACGTGCCGGGCGTTGGCCGGAACGAGTACAGCGACAGGTGGGTCAGCGGCAGCCGGACCGCGCGTTGCACGGTGGCCATCAGTTCGTCCGCCTCCTGGTCGGGGAAGCCGGACATGATGTCGATGGACACCTGCTCGAATCCGGCGTCCAGCGCGTCGTACACGATCCGCTCCGCCTGTTCCGCGCTGTGCCTGCGGCCGAGCCTGCGCAGCCGGTCGTTGTCGAAGGACTGCACACCACTGGACACGCGGTTGAAACCGAGTTCACGGAAGAAGCGCAGTTTGGCCGCGTCGACGGTGTCCGGGCTGCACTCGATGGTGGCCTCGGCGACCGTGCCGAGGTCGAACGCGCTGTTCAGTGCCCCATAGATCGCGGCGGTCTCGGCGTGGTCGAGGCTGCTCGCCGTGCCGCCACCCCAATACATGACATAGGCGAGATTGTCCTTGTCGGCCAGTGCCGCGCCGCGCGCCTCGATTTCCCGACACAACGCCTCGATATAGCGCTGCCGGACCGAGTCCTCCGGTTTGCGCAGCAGATCCTTTGTCGGAATGTCCTGGACCCAGTCGCAGAACGTGCATTTCGAATGACAGAAAGGCACGTGCACATAGATCATCAGCACTCGGCGCTGTGCCGTGCTGGATGGCAGGTCGAGTCGTGGCGTGCCTGTGTTCTGCTCTACGACGGTGGACATTGCCGTTCCTCTCCCCTGCCAACGCGGTCACGGTCATCCCTGCGAAGGCGTCCCGCGGCGGCGGGGCCGACAGACGCCGCGGAACGCCTTCGGGTTCAAGCGGTGGAACTAAATCTAAATCAGGAGGAGCAGCTGCAGCAGCACTCGCAGGTGGTGCAGGACGCCGACATGACCTTGGCGACCACCTCGCCGTCCTCCAGCCGGCTGTCGTCGAGGAACTCGGAGATCTCCAACGCGTCGATGTTCAGGTTGTTCAGTTCCATCTGACACCTCTCCCTTGATTTTCCCAGTACGTGGCCCCGACGCCGAAGCTAGGAGCCGTTATTCGGCCGTGTCAAGGTTCGCCGATTGATCCGAGCCAAACTAAAGCCCCGCCATAGTTTCGCTATAATTGTCGTGGAGGACGGATGCACGATCCTTCGAGAAACGAAATCGAAACACCTCGGCCAGGCCACCTCCGCGCTTGTCCGCGCCGACTCCGTCCGGTAGACAATGGGCACGCCGCAGCTGGCCGAAAACCTGTCGTCACAGGGCCACGGAAATCACCGTGGCGAATTCGGCCTGCTGTTCTTCCGGCGCTAGGGAAGGGGTTGTCATGGGTGACTCACTGGTGGGGGCTGCCGACTTCGCCGTGCCGGACATGGCTGACGTGCTGGTGGCGGCCGGTACCGTCGACACGCGTGCCGTGCTCGCGCTCGGTCCCGGCGACGAGCCGGCGGCAGCACGTCCCGCCGTCGCCCTCGCGCTCTGGCTCGACCGGTCGATCGGCACGGACCAGCTCAAGGCCGCCGCCGAGCTGCGGTGCGCGGACCGGATGCCCCGGCTGCACACCTTCGTGCCGCTCTACACCACGAATCACTGTGACTCCGAGTGCAAGATGTGCTCGATGCGCAAGGGCAACGACCGCCTCGTGCGCAAGTTCTCCGGCCGCGACGAGATCACCGAACAGCTCCGGATCCTCTACCGGCACGAGGGTGTGCGCGGTGTCGGGTTCCTCACCGGCGAGTACGAGGACAAGTACGTCCGGCTGAGCACGGCGTTCCGCATCGGCTGGGCCATGCGTACCGCGCTGGACATGGGATTCGAGCGGATCTACTTCAACATCGGCAGCATGGAGCCGGACGAGATCGACGTCCTCGGCGAGTGGGTCCGGCGCGACGAGCCGGTGACGATGTGCGTCTTCCAGGAGACGTACGACCGGGAGTCCTACCGCAAGTTCATGGGCAACACGTCATCGCGGGTACCGAAGGCCGACTACGACCGGCGGGTCGTGTCCTTCGACCGGTGGCTGGACGCCGGCTTCCGCTACGTCAACCCCGGCGTGCTGGTCGGGCTGCACGAGGACGTGGCGTCCGAGATCGTCACCATCGTCGCGCACGGCGCCCACCTGAAGTCGAGGGGCGCGGTCGTCGACCTGTCGCTGCCAAGGATGCGACCCGCCATGAGCTCGCGTGACACCACCAGGATCGGTGACGACGACTACCTCAGGATGATGGCCGTCATCGCGTTCACCTGCCCAGAGCAACGACTGGTGTTGACGACGCGGGAGCCCCAGGAGTTCCAGGACCGGGCGCTCGGCCTCGCCGGTGTGATCAGTCCCGGCAGCCCGGACGTCGCGCCGTATCGGGCGGACGGCGAGGCGCGCAACTCCGAGGAGAGTTCGCAGTTCCTGATCGCCGACCTGCGCCGGCCGAGGCACATCCTGAGCCGCATCCAGGCCAGGGGCACGACGGTGGAGCACTTCGCGGACCCCGCCGTCGGCGCACAGACCATCGCGGTCGGCTGAGTCCTGTGCAAGCCCTGCCAAGGGTGTATCTCGTGCACGGCCTGCTCGGCACGGCGTACGCGCACTTCGGGGCACAGATCACCGGGTGGCGCGGCCGGTACCAGGTGGTGCCGGTCGACATGCCGGGCCACGGGCGGTGCCCCGTCGCCGCAGGCGAGCCGTATCTCGTTGGCGCCCTTGACTACCTGACCGCGGTCGTGCGGCGGTTCGGGCCGGGCAGGGTGATCGGCGCGTCGTATCTCGGCGGCCCGCTTGCTGTTCGGCTGGCCGCCGCACGGCCGGACCTCGTCGACTCGTTGGTACTGACGGGGTTCGCGCCCGGCCTGGCCGAAGACGTGTTCCTGCGGTGGGTCGCCGGGTTCCAACTGCTCGCCGAGCGTGGCACGGAACTGGCCGCCGAATACGACCGGCTGCACGGCCCCGGCTGGCGCGGCACGCTGCTCGCGTTCACGGCGGACGTTGGGCGGGCGTATCGGCAGCGGGCCGAGGTCCGGCCGGAAAGCCTTGGCGCGCTTGAGATGGACGTGCTCATCGTGAACGGGTCGCTGAAGTCGGTCGAGCGCGCGGCCGCGGCAGGGGCGCACACGTTCGGGCCGAACGTCTCAGGACTGGTGATCGAGGGCGCGGGCCACATCGCCAGCCACGACGCGCCTGCGGCGTTCAACCGGGCGGTCGAACGGTTCTGGGACCGGAGGTCGCGGCATGACCGCACGGCCTGACGTCGGGCACCTGCGCCGCGAGTTGCGGGATCTGTTGCAGGAGAACGACGACGAGCGACAGCTCGACTCGCTGGAAACCGTGGTCGTGCTGACGTACCTGAACGAAAGGGCGCTGGCTCCGCCCACGGCCGGTACACGGCCGCACACGATCGAAGGGTGGTTGACATGGGTCGGCCGGCATTCACCCGATTCCTAGTGCCACAAGACGCCACCGGCGGGCGCGGCGTGCGCTGGGGTACCGATTTCGCGACCTGGGACGACCTGCTCGCCGCCGGCCGCGGCCTCGCCGGCCGACTCGGTGGGGGGCGCGCGTTCGTGGTGGATCCCACCGTCGGCATCGCGTCGATCGCCGCGCTGTTCGCCGTCGCGACGGTCCCGGACCGCACGCTGCTGTGGGCATCGGTGGACACGCTCGGCGTGCCGCACCGCGAACTGGCGCCCGGCCTGCACGAGATCGAACCGCCCGTCGCCGGGGACATCGACCGTCCACTGTGGGGGGTGTGCACGTCCGGCAGCTCCGGCCGGCCCAAGGTCGCCATCGGCCACGCGGACCTGTGGGAACTGGTCGCGCTGCACTACCAGCGGGCGATCTACGAGGACACGCCCGAGGTCCTGGCGACCAACCTGCCGCTGCAGTTCTCGGCCGCGTTCTTCATGGCCGTGCTGCCGAGCATGTTCCTGCGCCTTGATCTCGTGGTGTTCCCCACGCACGACTGGACGCCGGTCCATGACGCCGCCCGCGATCGTGACGTCGCGGTCCTCACCGTGCCGGCGATGGCCGCGGCGGCCTGCCTCGGCACGGCGGGCACGACCGACATGCGCCGGGTCGCGCTGTTCCTCGGTGGCGGACACGTCAGCGCGGAACGGGTGCGCCTGATCAGCGCAAGGTTCGACGGCGTCTCGATCGCGAACCTGTACGGCACGGCGGAAACCGGCGCGGTCGCGGTCGACCGCGCGCCGGGCCACAACGAGCACGTCGGCCACCCGATCCCCGGCAAGGCGGTGTGGCTTGCGGACACCGACGAGCACGGGGTCGGCAAGGTGGCCACCGCCGGCCCGGACTGCTGCCGTTACGTGTGGCGGCCGGGCGCGGGTGTGACCGCCAACGACGGCCACGTGGCCGGCACCGACCTCGGCCGATTCGACGAGCAAGGCCGGCTGTGCCTTGAAGGACGGGTCGACGGTGGCGAGAAGCTGACCGGCGTCCTGGTCTACCCGCGCTCGATCGAACGGCACCTGCTGGCACTGCCAGGGGTCCTCGACGCACGGGTGCTGGTCCGCCGTGGTGCCAGCGGCCTGGAACATCTCGCGGCCAGGGTGGTCGGCACCGTGGCCGAAGCGCAGGTGCGCGCACACTGCGCCACCCTGCCGGAGATCGAGCGACCGAGCCGGATCGAGTGCGTCGCCGAGGCGGACGCGCTCGCGGCGGCCAACGCGAACGGGAAACTCTGACATGACGGGCGATGTGGACTCCCGGCGGTTCCGGGTACGGGCGGACGCGTTCTACGTTCGGCACGGCGACGGCGTGTGGCTACGCAACAACGCCGGATCGTTCTCGATCCAGGGTGCCGGCGCCTACCAGTTGGTGGACACGCTGTTCGCCAACCTCGACGGCACGCGCACCATCGACGAACTTACCGACGGGCTGCCGGGACCCGCGCGGTCGTCCGTGGTGCGGCTGGTGGCCACGTTGGAGCGCAACGGTTTCGTGAAGCTGGCCGAGTATCCGGCCGAGCCGGTGCCGGACTGGCTGCGGGACAGGTACCCGGCGCACGTCGCGTTCCTGGAACACCACGCGGACCGGCCCGTGACCAGGATGACCCGGGTCCGCAGCCAGCAGGTGGTGTGCGCCGGTGACGGGGTCGCGCTGCGCGCTATGCTCGGCGCGCTCGGCGAGTTCGGTGTCGCCAAGGTCCTCGTGATCACCACCGAGGCGGGGGCGGACGCGGTCGCGGACGTCGTCGCGCGGGCCCGGACCCGGGATCCGGAACTGCGTTGGCGGGTAATGGTTTCCGATCTCGACCTGGCCGAGATCGCCGGTCTGCCGGAGGTTGCTCGGGCGGCCCAGGTTCTGCT
>DATBCR010000549.1:0-7819 GCA_036270375.1 Pseudonocardiaceae bacterium
GACCTCGGCCAGATGGAGGTCGACACACTCCAGCGCTATGTCATGGCACTCGGTGGGCGCCTGAAGATCGTCGCAGACTTTGATGACCATGACGTGACAGTGTCAGTCCCGCAACGGGATCGCGGTGGGATCCGCGCCTGAATCTGTTGGCCCAGCTTACGACTCGAATCCTCACCTGCCACTGCCAGCTCCGGTCTGGTTTGGTCGGTTCGACCGGTGATGTCGGAATTCGGTTGCCTGCCAGGTTGCCTTGCGGATTCCTTGATGCGGCGACCATTCCGTTGGCAACTGTGGGGCATAGAGCGGCGATCAAGGTTGGTCGAAAGCAGTGGCCGTGACTGTGCGCACACTCCCGGCGAACCGCCGGTCCGAGCGCCGCATGATGGGCGGGTGGAGCAGGTGCTGACCGGCGGCAACGTCGCCGACCGGGTCGTTCGGATCGGTGACACGGTACGCAAACCGGCCACCGACGCCACCCCGGCGGTCGCGGCCCTTCTGCGACACCTCGCCGACGTCGGCTTCGAGGGCGCGCCCCGCGACCACGGATTGGACGACGAGGGCCGACAAGTACTGCAGTACATCCCCGGCGACCTGGCTGACACCCGCCCGCCGATGTCCGACACCGAACTCCACCGCGTCGGCCGTCTGATCCGCGACTTCCACGACGCCGCACAGGGTTTCCGACCGCCGGACGATGCGCGCTGGCACGTGGTGATCCCGCCGGACCGCGCCGACCTGATCTGCCACCACGACCTCGCGCCGTGGAACCTGGTCGTCGATGGTGATCGCTGGGTCTTCATCGACTGGGACGGCGCGGGTCCCGGTTCCCGACTCTGGGACCTCGCCTACGCGGCACACGGCTTCGTGCCGCTGCACCCGCACGGCGACCCGAAAGCCGATGGCCTGCGACTACGCGCCATGGCCGACGGATATGATCTAGACGAACGGCAGCGCGGCGAGCTGCCGGAACTGATCGGGGCACACACCCGAGGCATGTTCGAACTGCTGCGGGCAGGGGCGCGTACCGGCACCCAGCCCTGGGCGAGGTTGTACGCCGAAGGCCACGCGGACCACTGGGGACCGGCTGCCGACTACGTCGACCGGCACGCGGATTCCCTGCGTGCGGCGTTGTTGGCCTGACCGGCGAGGGGAGTGCGGTGCATCCGTTGCAGGCCGTCGCGGTGGCCGCCGCCGGGGTGATCGCCGGCATGATCAACACCGTGGTCGGCTCCGGCACGCTGATCACGTTTCCGGTCCTGCTCGCGGTCGGTTACCCGCCGCTGACGGCGAACGTGTCCAACGGGCTCGGCCTCGTTCCCGGCTCGCTGTTCGGTGCGATCGGCTACCGCGACGAGCTCGCCGGCCAGGGTGTTCGCGTCCGGCGCTTCGGCGTCGCGTCGACGCTCGGTGCGGTGATCGGCGCGATCGCCCTGCTCATGTTGCCGCCACGGGCTTTCAGTGCCATCGTGCCGGTCCTGATCGTGCTCGCCCTTGTCCTCGTGATCGCGCAGCCGTGGCTGGCGCGCCGCCTTGCCGTCCGCCGTGCTACCGAGAACGCCGGCGCCGACGGGGACAGTTGGCTGCTGTGGCTCGGCATCCTCGGCACCGGCGTCTACGGCGGCTACTTCGGTGCCGCGCAAGGCGTTCTGCTGCTCGGCATGATGGGCGTCGCGCTCACCGAGTCGCTGCAGCGGGTCAACGCGATCAAGAACGTGCTGGCCATGCTGGCGAATCTGGCCTCCGGCCTGGTCTTCGTGTTCGTGGCGCACGTGTCCTGGATCGCGGTGCTGCTGATCGCGGCCGGTTCCGGGGTCGGTGGGGTGGTCGGTGCGCGGGTCGGCCGGAAGCTGTCGCCGGTGGTGTTGCGCGGGGTGATCGTGGTGATCGGGTTGGCGGCGCTGGGGAAGCTGCTGCTCACCTGATCAACGGATCACCGGCCGGCGTTGCCAGATGGTCCACAGTGGACGGTAGCCGTGCGAGTACCAGAACGGCGTCGACCTCGGGTTGGGCAATGCGTGGTACAGCATCGTCACCTCCACGCCGGCATCGTCCAGTGCCAGGTGGCCCCACCTCACCAGCGCTGAGCCGATCCCGCCGCCGCGTACGTCCGGCCGCACGTACATACAGTCGACGAACCCGATCGACTCCGCACTGACCAGCCGGGCCGCCCGCGCGGTTTCGTCCGGGTACGCCACCGAGATCAGCCCGACCGGCTCGCCCGCCCGCTCCGCCAGCCACACCCCGGTCCTCGGCCGGTCGATCGCCGCCGTCATGCCCGTGCGTACCCGCGCCGGCGTGCCGGCTCGCCGGGTGAGCAGGCCGAACTGGGCGTCGTAGTCGATCAGGTCGAGGTGGAACCCGGCGGCCACGTCGAGATCCGCCGCCTTGGCCGCTCGGATCCGCACGTCCGCGAAGGAGTGAGTCGGCCGCCCGCCGGGCCGCACCGCGCACACCCCGGCCGCGGTGAACCCGTGCCGCGTCAGCGCCCCGACCGCCGCCGTGTCCCTTGACGGCCAGTCGATCACCGCGGCGCTGTCCGGGTCACCATGTCGAGCAGCCTTGATCAGGTACGCGTCCCACTCCGTGAGCAGAAGATCGACCGCCCGGTCCGCGGCCGGGCCGGAGATCTGGACGGCCAGCCGATGCTGCCGCAGCGCACCGACCGTCGCGCCCATCGAGTCCGGGTCGAGGTCGACGTTCCTGGCCACACCGACGGCCACGGTGCCGTCCACCTCGACCCCGAACAGCTCATCGCCATCGTCCGATTGGGGGATGGCCGGTACCGGCAGCAATCGGTCGACCGCAAACAGTCGCCGGGCGTGCGCTTCGGTGAGTTCACTCAGGTCGACGCCTGTCATGCCGCTCATACAACCCCAAAATCGCCGCCGGAAAAACGAGTTTCGCCCGCTCCGAGCGTGTGCGCAAGGAAACGGGGCCTAGGACGGGACGCCCGGTCGGGCTACAGTACGACGGCGATCGCGCGTCAACACTGTCACGCCGGCGACCCCGGGGACGGCGCGTCATGATCAGCAAGATGCCACGTCAGAGCCCCGGGATCACCGACCACGGGACCGGACGAGGAGGGCCGATGTCCGACGACCGCCAGCAGGTGGATGCGGACATCTCGCGACCCGTCACAACGCCGGAAGCACCGAAGGACACGCCCGCGTTCCGGGCCTACGGCATCGCCGTGCTGACCGTCGGCCTGCTCGCCGCGGTCGCGGTCTCCTGGTGGCTGCCGCTCACCTTCCACCCCTGGCTGTTCTGGGTCGCGCCGCTGCTCGCGTTCGCGTTCCTGATGTCCGAGCGGCTCGCGATGAACGTGGACGTCCGCGGCGGCGTGTCGTGGACCGTCTCGTTCACCGAGATCCCGATGGTGATCGGCCTGCTCGTGGTGCCGTTCCAGGTGGTGCTGGTGGCGCACGTGGTGGCCGGTGTCGGCACGCTGCTGGCCCGCAAGCTGGCCGACCGGGCGGTCTACAACGCCGGCGTGTTCATGATCGAGGTGACAAGCGCCTTCGCCATCGCGCACGTGATCGGCAAGGTCGTCGGGCCCGGTCCGGCCTGGGTCGGCGCGTTCATCGGCGTGCTCGCGGTGCCGCTGACCAGCACGCTGCTCGCGGTCTTCGCGGTGCGGCTGCTCGGCCGGCGAATGCGGCTTTCCAACGTGGCCCGGCTGGTCGGCCGGGTGCTGGTGGTCGGCCTGCTGAACGCGTCGCTCGGCGTGACCGGCTACGAGATCATCAAGCACAGCCCGTGGGGCCTGCCGCTGGTTGTGCTGGTCTGCCTCGGTGTGCTGCCGGTCTACATCGCCTACTCCGGGCTGCTGCGCGAGCAGCGTGACCTGGAGGCACTTGCCGACGTGAGCCTGATGGTGGTCCGCTCCGGCCAGCACATCGCGAAGCCCGCGGTCGGTGCCGACCCGTCGACGACGATGCCGGTGTGCGAGGACTGGCGGGTGATCGCCGAGCGGATCAAGGACCAGGTCGGCGCCCGCCGGATCGTGCTGCGGCTGTGGCCGGATCCCCGGCAGGAGATGCAGACCGTGGTGGCCGGCGAGCCGCTGCCGGCCCGGCGGGTGGACCCGAGGGCGGTGCGCGAGGATCCGCTGCTGCGGCTGGCCGGTACCGGCGTGCGGCAGTTCCGGTCCGCTGACGCGAGCGCCGAGGTGCTGGACGCGCTTGCCCTTCGGGACGTGGACGAGGTGCTGGTGGTGGCGTTGCGCGGCGCCAACCAGGTGCTCGGCGTCCTTGAGGCACACGACCGGCTGAGCAGGTGGCGCGGTTTCGGCCGGGCCGACGCGCAGATGGTCGGCACGATGGCCAGCCACCTGGCGACCGCCGTGGACAACCGCCGCCTGATGGCCCGGCTGCGGCACGACGCGTACCACGATCCGCTGACGGGTCTGTTGAACCGGGCGGGTTTCCGGGAGACCTCGGTCGGGCTGCTCCGCGACCATCCGATATCCGTGGTGCTGCGGCTGGATCTCGACGTGCTGTCCACCATCAGCGACGCACTCGGCTACGCGTGGGGCGACCGGATGGTGGTGGCGGCGGGCCGGCGGCTGCGCGAACAGCTCGGCGTCGACGTGCCGCTGGCGCGCCTTGAGGCCGGCACGTTCGCCACCCTGCTCGTCGACCACACCGAGGAGCAGGCGCTCGAGGTGGCCGAACGGCTGCGGATCGGCCTGTCCGCGTCCTACCCGGTGGACCGGCTGACCGTGGACGCCAGCGTGAAGGTCGGCTACGTGTCCGCCGACATCGAGCCGACGAGCACGGTCGAGCCGGACGTGGACACCATGCTGCAGCGCGCGGACGTCGCGGTTCGGGCCGCCCGCGCGGACGGTGACACGGTCCGCCGCTACGTGCCGAGCATGGGCCAGATCTTCCTGCGGCGGTTCCAGCTCGTCACGCAGTTCAAGCAGGCCATCGAGAAGGGCGAGGTCTACCTGCACTACCAGCCGAAGGTTGCGTTGCCCAGCCGGCAGATCCTCGGTGTCGAGGCGCTGGTCCGCTGGCAGCACCCGGAGTTCGGCCGGCTGCCACCGGACGAGTTCGTGCCGGCCGTCGAGGCGACCGGCCTGATCGGGGCGTTGACGACGTTCGTCACCGAGCGGTCGCTGGCCAAGGTGCGCAAGTGGCTGGACCGAGGGTTCCGGCTGAGCGTCGCGGTGAACCTGTCCGTGCGCAACCTCGAGGACGAGGACTTCCCCGACTGGGTCGCGGATGCGTTGGCAAGGCACAACGTGCCGGCGGAGCTGCTCACGTACGAGCTGACCGAGTCCGGCGTGATGTCCGACCCGGAGCGGGCGCTGCCGGTGCTGCGGCGGCTGCACGCGCTCGGCGTCGTGCTGGCCGTGGACGACTTCGGCACCGGCTACTCGTCGCTGGCCTACCTGCGGCAGCTCCCGGTGGACGAGGTCAAGATCGACAAGAGCTTCGTGCTCGGCATGGGCAGCGACCTCGGTGACCTGGCCGTCGTCCGGTCCATCGTCGAACTCGGCCACTCGCTCGGCCTGACCGTGGTGGCCGAGGGCGTCGAGGAGGACGCGGCACGCGACCAGCTGGTTGAGATGGGATGCCACGTCGCGCAGGGCTACCTGATCTCGCGGCCACTGTCCGAGGAGCGCTTGGAGGCATGGCTGCGGGCGCGCACGGTGTCGGTCACCGGACTACGCGATGAGACCGTGCTCACCCTTGTACACTGAGCAGGTACCCGATTTCGGTTGCGAGCCCTGACTTGCTAGAGTTCTTGCCGCTGGCCCCCTTAGCTCAGTCGGCAGAGCGTCTCCATGGTAAGGAGAAGGTCTACGGTTCGATTCCGTAAGGGGGCTCCATGGCGGCGTAGCTCAGTCGGTAGAGCAAGCGGCTCATAATCGCTGTGTCGCCGGTTCAAGTCCGGCCGCCGCTACTGAATGACCCGGCCGGGGCATATCCTCGGGACCCAAGGTGTTGCAGTAGCCTGGGATGTGGACTAGAGGAAGGCTCTTGCTGTGGCTGCCACTGACGTGCGACCGAAGATCACGCTGGCGTGCGAGGAGTGCAAGCACCGCAACTACATCACCAAGAAGAACCGGCGCAACGACCCGGATCGCTTGGAGATCAAGAAGTTCTGCCCGAACTGCGGTAAGCACCGTGCGCACAAGGAGACCCGCTGAGGGCTCACCAGTCATGACACGCATCGTGGCCGTTCCCGATCACCGGGGCGGCCACGATGTCGTTGCGGGTAGCGGTCGACTAGCCTCGTCCGGTGGCTCTCGACCAGTCGTTCATTGGACGCACCTATCCGCCGACCGCGCCGTACGAGGTGGGCCTGGAGAAGATCCGGGAGTTCGCCGAATCCATCGGTGACCCCAATCCGGTCTACCGGGACACCGAAGCGGCCGCTGCGGCCGGCTATCCCGCGGTGATCGCGCCGCCCACGTTCGCCATCATCATCATCAACACGCGCGCGATCTTCACGATCATCGTCGACCCCAAGCTCGGCCTCGACTGGAGCAAGGTGGTGCACGGCGAGCAGAGCTTCACCTACGTCCGGCCGATCATGGCCGGCGACCGGCTCGTGCTCACCGCCACCGTCGAGAACGTGACATCCAGGCTGGGCAACGACTTCCTGACCGTGCGCACCGACCTGTACACCGATGACGGCCAGCCGGTGTGCGTCGCCAGGACGATGCTGGTCGCGAGGGGGACCGCGTGATGACCGCGACCAAGAGCTTCGCACTGGTGGCCGTCGGCGATGAGCTGCCGCCGCTGACGGTCCAGGTGACAAGGGCCGACCTGGTCCGCTATGCGGGCGCGTCGCAGGACTTCAACCGGATCCACTGGAACCAGGCCACCGCGGTCGAGGTCGGCCTGCCGGACGTGATCGCGCACGGCATGCTGACCATGGCCCTTGCGGCCCGGCTGGTCACCGACTGGGCCGGCGACCCGGGCGCGGTTGTGCACTACGGCACCAAGTTCACCCGACCGGTGGTGGTACCGGACGACGAGGCAGGCGCGACCGTCGAGGTCACCGGCAAGATCACCCAACGCGACGAGACCGAGCGCACGGTCCGGGTCGAACTGGCGGTGACGTTCCAGGGCAAGACCGTGCTCGGCCGGCCGGCCATGACGGTACGACTGGCGTGAAGACTCAGAGGGCCTCGGCGAACAGGTCGGCCATCCGGGTCACACCGGCCACCAGTTCGTCGTCGCCGAGCGCGTAGGACAGCCGGAAGTAGCCGGGCGTGCCGAACGCCTCGCCCGGCACGACGGCCACCGACGCGTGTTCGAGCAGCACGCCGGCCAACTCGGTGCTGTCCGATGACCGGGTACCGCGGATGTCCTTGCCCAGCAAGCCTTTCACCGACGGGTACGCGTAGAACGCGCCTTCCGGGGTCGGGCACACCACGCCGGGGATCGCGGACAGCAGGTCCACGATGGTCCGCCGGCGCTTGTCGAACGCCGCCCGCATGTGCGCCACCGCGTCCAGCGGCCCGGCGACCGCGGCGATGGCGGCCCGCTGGGCCACGTTGCTCACGTTGCCGCACAGGTGCGACTGCAGGTTGGTGGCGGCCTTGATCACGTCCGAGGGGCCGACCATCCAGCCCACCCGCCAACCGGTCATCGCATACGTCTTGGCGACCCCGTTGAGCACGACGCACGTATCGGCCAGCTCGGGCACCACGACCGGCATCGAGACCGACTCGACGCCGTCGTAGACCAGGTGCTCGTAGATCTCGTCGGTGACCACCCAGATGCCGTGCTCGACCGCCCACCGCCCGATCGCCTCGATCAGCGCACGCGGGTAGACCGCGCCGGTCGGGTTGGACGGCGAG
>DATBCR010000550.1:0-3617 GCA_036270375.1 Pseudonocardiaceae bacterium
CGTGGTCAGCACATCCAGCGCCCGGACCCGGGAATCCTTGGCAAGAGCGTCGACGATCGGCAGCACCAGGATCACGTCCCCGAACCAGCCGAACCGGGCGAGCAGAATCCTCATCAGCACCTCTCCTCGGCCCGAGCCACGGTCTGGACGACGGTGTGTGCGGAGCGCTCCCACGACCACTCCATGGCGACCGCCCTGGCACTCTCGGCCAGCCGCCGGCCGAGATCCCGGTCCCCGTGCACCGTCCGCAGCTGATGCACCAGGTGATCGACGTCCGGCTCGGCCCACTGCCCCCGCTGCTCCGGTTCCCGGTCGACCGGCGCGAGCCCGGCGTCCACGAACAGGACGCTGGTGTCGGTGCAGTAGTCCAGATGCCCGCCCCACCGCGTGACGATCACCGGCAACCCGGATGCCATCGCCTCCAGGATGGCCAGCCCGAACGCCTCGCCCCTGGTCGGCTGGACGTAGCAGTCGGCGGACTGGTAGGTCTCGACGAGCGAACCGACCCGACGCGACCGGACCTCTACCCGCGGCGACACACCGTCGCGGTAGCCGACGTCATCGAGTAGTCCGCCGAGCAGGCCGGCTCCCTTGCGGGCGTGGATGACCAGGACGACGTCGTCGTGGGCGCGGAAGGCGGCCAGATAGGCGCGCAGCAGGACGTCGATTCCCTTGCGCCGCCAGTCGGTCGCGCTCGTCACGGCAAGGAACGTGAACGGGCCGGTCGCGCGGGCAACGTCCGGCGGACGGAAGACGGCGGTGTCGACGCCGTGCGGCACGCGGTCGATCATCTCCGCTGGCACACCCGCCGCGACCAGCGCCTGTCGCGAATGCCTCGACGGCACCCAGGCCCTGGTCAGGTTCCGTGTGTAGCACTCGGTCGGCACGACGGCGTAGCGGCTGGTCTCCGGGGTCAGATACCAGACGTTGCGGCCGTACGGCGAGACGTCCACCCGGTCGTACAGCAGGTGGCGCTCCTCCTCCTGCCGCGTGGCATGGCGAATGTGCCAGAAGCGCGTCGGGTCGATCCGCCCGGTCACGAGCGCCGGATACACCTGCGCGAGCCCCGGTGGCAGTGCCACCTTCGGTACCCTGCCGGGCGCGATGTCCTCAATGGACAGTTCGGCGTCCGTGCTGTGCACGAGGGCGGTCAGCAACGACCGCATGGAGTGCGCGGCCGATCCGCTGCCATGGACATGGAACTTCCAGTTGAGCCGCACGACCATGCTCGGATCACCACCCGTCCGTCAGGGACAGTTCGTACGGGGTGGCATGTGACCGGTCGATGTCGAGCCGGGCGTCGGCGCGCAGCTCGATCCACGGGTTGGCGATGATGCGTGGCCGATCGGTCGTGTTCGAGCTGGTGGCGTGCAGGATCAGCGGGTGCAGCAGCAGGACGTCGCCCCGAACGCCGGTGACCTCGACAGCCTGTTCCTGTAGCGCAGGGGGCAGGACACCGCGGTGACCACCAGCGATCGGCCGCTTGAGCTGAAGATCGAGCAGTAGTCGTTCCAGCGCGGTCGGCGACGGCAGGCCGTCCGGTCGCGGATTGTCGGTGAGCCGGGCCTGCAGTTCCATCGGCGACAGGCCGGCGGCACCAGCCGCCCGCAGGTGGCGGCAGGCCAGCCGGTGGGACGCCGGGACGATCGCGGTACCCGAGCCGGGCAGCATGTCGCTGATCAGGAAGATCAGCACCAGGCCCTGTTCGCGGCCGTTGAGGCGGTAGCGGAACTCCGGTGGGCGCCTGCGCCGGCCGCTGACCCGGACGGCGTCCGGCAGTCCGCGTGCCGCGCGGGGTTCGGCCAGTTCGTACAGCCCGTCGACATGCCAGCCGAGGGCGGGTGGGCGCCAGGGCGGCGGATCCCAGCCAGGGTAGGTGACGACCCACCAGCCGAGCCAGTCGATCGGCTGCCAGCGGCCCGGTCCGAGCAGGTCGTTCACCGCGCTGGTCACCCTGGCGGTGAACGCGGCCTCGAACGGTCCGCCCGCGATCCCCTCCTGGAGGTGGTACAGAGGCCGCTGCCAGGGCATCCGCGGTTCGATCGCCCGGACGTGCGACCAGAACAGGGTGTCCAGCTCCTCGATGAGCGGCACCGGCACGCCGTGTTCGAGCACGACGTAGCCGTCCTCGGCGAACTGTCTGGTCTCCCGCTCGGTCAGGACCCTGTTCATGCGACCTCGCCTCGCCCGGCACCCGGATCCACGCTCTGTCGGCGCAGCCGGATGTCGCCCGGCCGCTCGCCACCGTCGTCCCGGGTGAGCAGCGGCTCCGGCCGCGAACGGAACTCGTCCGCGGTGTTGGTTCGTGGCGGGTCCACGTTCTGGTCCAGCCACCACACCGGCCGGAAATAGGCCAGTTTGGCGGCGGGCAGACCGTCCAGCACCACCTCGGAGAACTCCGACCGGTGATAGCAGACGGCCGGATTGGAGTAGGTGTTCAGGATCGCGATCCTCGGCTCGTCCCGTTGCCAGGCCAAACCGGTGTGGGCGACTCCCTCGGTGAAGAAGACCGCGCTGCCGGGCGGGCACTCGTAACCGACCACGAGGTCGTCGTCAAGGCAGGCGTTCGGGGTGCGGTAACGCTGGGGCAGCGGGAAGTTGGACTTGTGGCTTCCAGCGACGAAGGCGGTCGCGCCGTCGCCGCGCCGGATCTCGGTGAGTTCGATCATCACGCGGATGGTTGCCATGAAGACACGGCCGGCCTCGACGCGGTAACCGAAGATCGGGTCCGCCTGGTACGGCGATCCACGGTGGAAGCCCCGATAGAAGGACTGCCCCCGGGTTCGGCGCATCGGCTCGGACGCCTCCATCCGGACGTCCGGACCGAGCAGGTGCGCCAACACGTCGACGACGGCCGGATGGTCGATCAGGATGCTCGCGGCTCCGCCGGGCAGCTCCCGCTGTTGGGGTGTCAGGGTTTCCGGCCGCTGGTAGATCCGCTCGACCTGGTCGCGGAGCACAGCGACCTCGTCGGCGTCCAGAATCCCAGGGCGGACAAGGAATCCGGTGATGTCGAAGTGGAACAGCTCCTCGGGTGTCAACGGCATGTCTCCTCCTGGCGGCTCCGGGCGAATTCCAGCAGTGGTGCGACGGACCCGGTGTGGACGAACTCGACCACGGTCGCCCCGGTCAGCAGGCGATCCAGGACGGCGATCGACCTGGCCGTCACGACCCGCCACGAGACCCCGCCCAGCCGCGCGGCGAGCCCGTCGACCTCGCGGCCAAGCGGCCACGCGGCCAACTCGGCGATGGTCATCGCGCACACCCGCGACGGCCCGATCGGCCGGACACGTGCCGGTTCCCCCGGCCGGGCGAACCGCCCGACCGCGACGACCGGCGGCAGCGCACCGGGCATCGGACGGGCGGATGCCCGCGCGGTGAGGAAGCGGTCCGGGTAGTAGTAATGCGAACCGTCGTCGGCCACGCCGATCGTGGGCACCCGGTGCCGGGCGAGATCGCGCAGCGGCCCGGCGAACAGCGTGACGGTGTCCGGCCGGACACCGATCACCGACGGCACGTTCGCCAGCCACAGGCCGTCGTGGTGGTCGATCGCCATGGCGTCGTTCGACAGGCCGACCAGCAGCCGGTTCAGCACCGCGTCGAGCAGCAGGGTGGTC
>DATBCR010000551.1:0-6949 GCA_036270375.1 Pseudonocardiaceae bacterium
TGGTCATGCGGCCCCGAACGATTGGTGGGTGGGTGGTCAGGTGCGGTGGCGTCCGCACCTGACCACGTGCGGGAACGGTTACACGGGGTGCGGGATGCAGGTGCTGCCGTACAGCGGCTGGGCCGCGCTGGTCAGCCGCACCGAGCCGACCTTCCGAACCGAGATCTTCTTCATCCGGTCACCTTCCGTTATCAGTTGGCGTGCACCGGCACCGGGCCGCACCCGCCGTACAGCGGCTGGGCCGCGCTGGTCAGCCGCACGGAGCCGGCCTTCCGGACCGAGATCTTCTTCATTCCCACCTCCTCCGTCCCGATGGGGCGATACATGGCCCAAACCTGCACGACGACACGTTGGCAATCCTGTGGTAAACCTTGAATCCGCAGGTCAGACCCGATACGGGTGGAATTTCACGCGCAACCCGAGAATGTCATCGATCGGTGCCGTTGTCGGTCGGGCGGCCTCGGTTCGGCTCGGCCTCACCGACCGCACGCTTTCAAAGCCGGCCGCCGTCACCTATTCCGGTGACGTTTTCTTTCGGGTGTCCACCGGTTGGTGGATCCCCCGACAACAGCATCGCTCGGTACTCTCACCATTGGTCGCCGCGGGCCACTCGAAACATTCGTGTCCACTATTTGACCAGTCGAGAGAAGCGCGATATGAAAATCCAGAAAGTATGGCGTGGCAGGCTTGCCGTCGCCGCCACGACAATCGGAGTATTGTCCTGTGTCGCCGTGTTCACGGCCACCCCCGCGGCCGCGGCCAGCGCGTTCAGCAACGGCAGCTTCGAGACCCCGGTGGTCGCCGCGCACACCTTCCAGACCGTGTTCCTCGGTCAGTCGATCGGCGCTTGGACGGTGACCACAGGCAATGTCGACCTGATCGGCGACGGGTTCTGGCAGGCATCGGATGGTGTCCAGTCCCTCGACCTGAACGGCGATGAGGCCGGCGGGGTGAGCCAGACCTTCGCGACGACACCGCTGTTCGCCTACGAGGTCAGCTACGAGTTGGCCGGCAACCCGGTCGACCTCCCGATCATCAAGACCGGGCAGGCCATCGTGAACGGGCAGGTCGCGCAGAACTTCTCGTTCGACATCACGGGCAAGACCGAGGCGAACATGGGTTACGTGCACCGCGAGTTCGCATTCCTGGCCACCGGCGGATCGACAACGCTCGAGTTCCTGAGCACCAACGGTGGCGGGTTCGGCCCGGTGATCGACGACGTCCAGATCGAGCCGTGCCTGCTCATTCTGTGTCTGTGAACCCGGTCAACCAGCGCGGTAGAAGCTCAGTGCCGCTGGAATGCGTCCGCCAGCCACCATGATCCGCCGTCCCTGGCGATCTTCGCGTCGACCACGAGTGGTGTGTCGCGTCGGCCGGCCAGCCAGTCCGTCACGCCGGACAGATCGTCCGGCGTGCGGACGGTCACGCCGGTGCAGCCGAAACCCCGGCCGATCGCGGCGATGTCGGTGTCCGGGAACACCACGGTGTCCAACTCCGACCCGCTGGCGTCGGTGAAATGGTGCACCTCGGCCCCGTACGCCGCGTCGTTGTAGACCACCACGACGAGCGGAATCCCAAGCCGGACAGCGGTTTCCAGTTCAACCAGGCTCATGTGGAAACCGCCGTCGCCGAGCGCGGCGACCGGCAGCCGGCCGGGTTGGGCCAGCGCGGCACCGATGGCGGTGGCCAGGCCGAGCCCGATGGACTGGAACGCCTGCGTGAAACAGAACCCGTTCTCGTCCGGCACCGAGAGATAGGCACTGGGATAGCCCATGAAATTGCCGGAGTCGACCGCGACGACCCGTTCGCGCGGCAGGAGGTCGTCCAGGGCTCGGCTCAGGGTGCGCGGATCGATGTGTTGCGGCGTACTGAGATCGGGGTGTTCGACGCCGTTCCACCGGATGTCGGCGGCGATCCGGGCGGCCAGCTTGTCGTCCCGGTAGCCGGTGCCGACGTGCGGCCTGGCCAAGAACTCCGACCGCACGTCGGCCGCCGTGCTGGCCACGTCGCCGAGCACGCCGAGATCGACCGGGCGGTGCGCGCCGATGGCCGCCTGGTCGGTGTCGACCTGCGCCAGCCAGGCGCCGGCGTCGATCAGCCTGCCGTGCCGGGTGGTCCACATGTTCAGGGCGCAGCCCCAGCCGACCACCAGATCGGCGCCGGAGATCAGCTCGGCGGCCAGCGGCGATGAAAAGCCGCCGGAGATCCCGAGCGCCCACGGGTCACCGTGGAACAGTCCGTTGGCGACGGCCGATGTGGCCAGGAGCGCACCGCACGTGTCGGCCAGCGCCCGCAGCGGCTCAGCACCGTGCCTTGCCCCACGACCGGCGATGAACACCGGCCGCCGGGCGTCGGCGATCAGGTCGGCCAGCGCGGCGACCGTCGACGCGTCCGGTCGAATCGGTGCCAGCGGAGCGATGGTGTCGACGTCGGACAACGCGTCGTCCGGAACCTGCTGTGCCTGGACGTCCAGCGGCAGGTTCAGCACAACGGCCCGACGCTGCTGTGACGCCGTGCGGTAGGCGCGCATCGTGTCGTGGACCGCCGTGGCCGCGCCGTGCACCCGCATCGGGATCGCGCCGACGGCCGCGGCCAGCCCGTCCTGGTCGACCCGGAAGTTCGACAGCACAGCGGAACTCGCGGTGTCGGCGGCCAACGCGATCAGCGGCGTGCGGCTCTTGGCGGCCTCGGCGATGCCGGTCAAGGCGTTCGTCAGCCCGCAGCCCTGGTGGGTGCTCAGGACCGCGACCCGGTCGCTCATCCTGGCGTACGCGTCGGCCATCGTCGCCGCGCCACCCTCGTGCCTGGCAGCCGTGAACGGCACGCCCTCGGCCCGCAAAGCGTTGGTGGCGTTGAAGTTCCCACTCCCGATCACGCCGAACGCGTGGCCGACACCCAGCCGCGCCAGCGTCCGGCCGACCAGCTCGGCCACGTTCACGGCTGACCCCGTTCGACGAGCGCCAGCACCCGCGCCGGACTGCCGGACCCACCGGTGATCGGCAGCGGGCAGACCACAAGAAGCACACCGGTCGGCGGCAGCGACGCCAAGTTTTGCAGTTGCGTGAGTCCGTACTTGCCGGCGCCGAGAATCAGTTCGTGGCACGGGAACATCGGATCCAGCTCGGGTCCACGCCCCGCGTCGGTACCGACCGTCTCGACACCGAGACCGGCGATCGGGCTCTCGTCGGCCAGCCAGCGCGCGCACGCCGCCGACACGCCAGGCGTGTGCGAGCCCTTGTCGTCGGCGTTGAGGAAGTCGGCCTGGTCGCCCGACCTGGCGTCCCACCCGGTGCGGTAGAGCAGCCAGCCGCCGTCCGGCAGCGGGCCGTGTTCGGCCTGCCATGCCTGGACTTCCTCGATCTCCAGCAGGTAGTCCGGGTTGTCCGCGACCCGCGCCGACATGTCCAGCACGACGGCCGGCGCGATCAGGGTGCGCAGCGGGACCTGGGCGACGTCGTGGCCGTCCTTGCCGGAGAGCCAGTGCTTCGGCGCGTCGAGGTGGGTGCCGGTGTGCTCGCCGGTGTGGATGTTGTTCCAGTACCACCTCGGGCCACGCTCGTCGTAACGGCTGATCTCCTCGAGCTGGAAGTTGATCGTGTTCCCGAACGGCGCCGGCAACTGAAGGATCGGCGTCGACGAGTTCAGCGGCGCGGTCAGGTCAACGATCCGCACCGACCCCGCACCGATCGCCGAATTCAGTTGCGCCACCAACGACATGTCGACCTCCACGGGACGAGTGAGCGGTTCCGGCAGCACACGCTAACCGATCCGCGCACACCCGTCGCCCACCGATCGACGGCGGGCGACGGGCGCTGCCCCGTTGGTGCTGTCAGTGCTTGACGAGTGTCCCAACCTGGATGTGCGGCCAGTCGATGTCCAGGAAGTTCAGGATCACCCGCTGGCTGTACTGCAGTTGCAGGAAGTGCCCCGGCCCGCTCTCCCGCTGCACCTTCTCGATCCAGAAGATCGCGCTCATGCTGGTCGCGTTGGCGTTGCGCACGACGAACGGGATGTTCTCGATACCGCCGGTGCCGCCGCCGATCGCGGCGGTGGTATCGATGATCAGCACGGTCGTCTCGACGATCTTCTGGTTCTTGATCGCCTCGGTGAGCACCACGTTCGGGTTGGCGATCGCACCGGCCGGGACGTGCGGCGGCAGGGGCGTCGTGGTGAACGGTGCCAGGTAGGCCGGATTGGTGATGGGCTGGCCTTTCGTCGGTCCGGCCGAACTGATCGGCGTTGAACTGACCGGGTCGATCAGCGGACCGCCCTCCACCACGAACGATGATCCCTGGGCGAGCAGCGCGTCGCCGTGCGGGATCGTGGCGAGGCGGGCCACGCTGGCCGGTGCGACCGGGTCGGTGGTCGCGGGCAGGTTGATCCACATCCCCGGTTCCAGGTGCAGCGCGCCGTTGTCGACGGCGTCGCTGATCTGCTGCAGGTAGTGCACGCCGAGGAAGAAGATGTCGTCCTGGCCGCTGCCCCGGTTGGGGATCGGCGCGCCGATCTCGGTGAACGTCAGCGTCTCCCGCGTCTCGTTCAACTCGAGGAAGAACGGGGCGTTGTCGTGCTTGTCCGGCCGGGCGATCAGGTTGAAGCCGCTGCCGACCCACGAGCCCGGCAGTTCCAGCAGCGGGCCGAGCACGGGCTCCGTCTCGGCCGCGGGTGCGCTCGCGCGAAATACAGATGGCATTTCTGCTCCCCCATTGTCCCCGTTGAAAAATGCGCCACGGAATTGCCGATCCCGGCGGTCCGGAATTGTCAGTCGCGGCTGTCCGCGCCGACCGGCTGCGGCTGCTCCGACTCCTGCGACACGCTCTTTCTGGTGCTGCGCCGGACATGCGCCGCGATCACCATGGTCGCGGTGAGCAGGATGACGTCCTTGAGGACGTACTGGCCCTCCAGTGTCGGCGCGTGGTCCGGACCGCTGAACAGGCGTCCCGGCATCAAAACAATGGGCGACAGGATCGCGATCGCCCACACCGCCAGCGGGTAGATGATGAAACGTAAACCCCAGCCCGTGATCAGCGACAATCCGATAATGCTCTCCACCGTGGCGAACAGCGGCATTGTCACGTTGTCCGGCATCATGCCGAACGTCAGCCGGTTGTTGACGGCGAGGACGATGCTCTGTGCCGGGCTCTCGCCCGGAAAGTACTTCAGTATGCCGAACCCGAAGATGACGGCGCCCATGCTGATGCGCAGCAGCGTGACGCTGTTGCGCTCCAGCCAACCGTCGACGGCGGTTCGGATGGCAGCCCCCCGGCTGGTCCCCATGTCAATTCCCCCCAGTTTGTGCACGTCGGAGTTGCGTCCACGGTTACCAGGAGTACCGACGGCGCTCACTGGATACCGTTTGTCCGTTAGATCACTCCCCCTGATGACGCACAGAGCCGGACAGAAGTTGCGAACCGGCCGGATTCCGTGCCACTCGAAACCCGACCGTGACCTGACGATGTCGCGACATCGCGCGGCTGGCGTGATGGCGCATCCGGCACTCTCGGAGGTGTGCTCACGTGGCGCACGTCACACCCTGAAGGGTGGAGGCCCACAATGACCGTTACCACGCGTAACGCCATCAGCGGCGCGGCGCCCGCGCCGGACTGGCTGCGCAACCTAGTCGGCGCCAGGACCCACTACGAGGAGAACCTCGGTTGGCCGGCCACGATCGAGATCGAGCCGCACCGGGTGGTGATCGAGACCGGCACAGTGCTCGACGCCGTGACGATCCCCGCCGACCTGGCCCAACCGGTCCTGGTGGAACTGCGCATCGCACTGCAGTCCGGCCCGGTGATCACCGCCCCCGGCGCGGAAAGCTGGACATTCCTCACCGAGCCGGTCATGGGACCACGCCGTGCGCTGCCGGCCGAACTACACGCCGCGGGAGTACGCGGCCCGGACGCCGGCACCCGGGTCACCCTGCCGAGTGAGACCGGTTCGCCCTACTGGGTCGAGCCACCGCGCAGCCGACACTGCCTGCCCCCGTGTTCGGCGGTCATCGGCACAGCCCGCCGGGTCGTGGCCCGCCAGTTCAGCGAACAATGGATGACCGCCGCCTGACCACGACCGGACCCACAGCCGGCCCACGTGCGCACCAAGGACACGTTTTCGCTGCGCCAGGTGGCCGCACGGCAACGGCTGCGACCCAGTTCCGGGCAGGGCGCGTCGCTGGCCATCGAGAACGCCGTGCAACTGGCCCGGTGCCTGCGGGACCTGCCGCACGAGCAGGCGTTCGCCACCTACGAAGCGCCGGAACGGTCAGCGTCCGCGACCCGGCGGCGGGTTCTGCGGGGCCGGGCGGTACGGCTGACGCCCCGGCTGTTGCGGCGGGGGCGGCGGGTTGGGGCGGAAACCGCCACCGTAGTTCTGCCCCTGCGGTACCGGCCGGCCCTGAGCTGGGCGCCCCTGCACCGGCCGGCCCTGCGGTACCGGGCGGCCTTGGGCCGGACGGCCCTGAGCCGGACGGCCGGGTGCCCGCATCGGTGGTGGTGGCGCCGGTCGGGACCACTGCTCGACGCCGCTGTCGGCGTAGTCGTCGCGGCGGCCGGTGTCCCGGTTGAAGCGTTGACCCATCGGCCGGCGGCCGGCGGGGCGGCGGTTGCCGTCCGGACGGTTCACCCACGAGTCGAACGCCACGAGGCCGACGGCCAGCAGCGCGGTGAACACCCCGAGGACGGCGAACTGGATCGCCACGGCGACCACGGTCAGGAACAGGAAGCCGGCCGCGGCCAGCCAGCACGACCAGTCGACCCGGCCCAGGACCGAGGTCCGGTACCCACCTGGCCCGCGTCTGTCCCGACGCTGATCAGGCATTGCCCGCTCCGACCCGGTATCGGGAGCTAGACATCACGGTCTCCGCACCCGGCGATGATCATCATCTTGGTACCTCCTCACGCCGTCTGCGACCGCCGCAATCCTACAGTTTGTAGGGTAGGCTGACCGCCAGTGA
>DATBCR010000552.1:0-1764 GCA_036270375.1 Pseudonocardiaceae bacterium
CGGGAACGCAACCTGGGCAGCCGCGCCGGGAACTGCCGTCCCACCGGGGGATCGACCTGTCGATCTCCCGAGTCGTGGTTCCGGTCACCCACCCAAACGAGTAAGCGGACTGTAAGCAACGCCTGGCTACGGTCTGGACCACATGAGACGGTCCGGATCAGGAGGACATGTGGACAGGCTGAGCAACTGGGTGATCAGACACAAGGTGGTGGTCGGGCTGCTGTGGCTGGCGGTCACCGTCCTGGGCGTGCTGCTGGCACCGTCGGTATCGAGCGTGCTGAAGCCCGGTGTCCAGGTCAACAGCCCTGCCTACACGGCGAACCAGCAGATCGCCAAGCAATACGGTGGCACGACGGCGAATCCGGGCATCGTCGTGATCGACCTCCCGGTGGGGACGACGGTCGGGTCACCGGGCATGCCCGCGCGACTACAGGCACTGGACACCCAGATCCTGAAGTCGACGCCTGGGCTGCGGGAGATCTCCTACGCGTCCACGGGTAACCAGTCGCTGGTCACCAACGGGGGCCGAAGCACCATCCTGATGGTGTTCCCGCCGCAGGCCAACACCGACGTGCCCGCACAGGTGCTGGACCAGCTCGGCAGTGCAGCCAAGGCCGCCCTGCCGACCGCGACCGTGCACGTCACCGGCAAGGCCGCACTGGCCACCGGCAACACGTCCCAGGGCAACTCCAGCGTGCTGACCGAACTGCTGATCGGTGCCGCCGCCGCACTGGTCGTGCTGGCCTGGGTGTTCGGCTCGTTCCTCGCGTTCCTGCCGTTGATCATGGCGATCGTCTCGGTGCTGACGATGCAACTGCTCGTCTACGCGCTGTCCTTCATCATGCCGGCCAGCACACCCTTCAACCCGGCGGTGCAGTACATCGTCGCGCTGCTCGGCCTTGGCCTGTCGATCGACTACGCATTGCTGATCGTCAACCGGTGGCGGGAGGAACGCGCCGCGGGCAAGTCGAACGACGACGCGATTCGGGCGGCGATGAAACGCGCCGGGCACGCCGTCTGGTTCAGCGGGTTGACGGCGTCGCTGGGGCTGTTCGCCCTGGTGACCGTGCCGGTGTCGCTGGTGCGCGGGATCGGTGTCGCCGGCCTGTTCATCCCGTCCACGGCGACGCTGGTCGCCATGACGCTGCTGCCCGTGGTGCTGGCCAAGGTCGGCCCCCGGCTCGATTGGCCTCGACGTAAGTCGAACGGACAGGCGAGCCGGTTCTGGACCTGGTGGTCGCACGGCGTGATCCGCCACCGGGTGCTGGCCGCGGTCGTCGGGCTGGCCATCCTGGGCGGCCTGGCCGGGGTCGCGGTGACGATCAACGTCGCGGCGCCGTCGGCGACCGCGTTGGCCAGCTCCGGCACATACACCGACGGGCTACACGCGATGCAGGCGGACGGCTTCCCGATCGGTACGCTCACACCGATCCCGGTCTGGGTGCCCTCCGCCGGGCAGGCCACGTCCGTGGCAACTTCGCTGAGCGGTCTGTCCAGTGTGGACGGCGTGGTCGCACCGACCGGACCGGCATGGCAGACCGGCGGCAGCGCACTCGTGATGGTGCTGCCCAAGAACGAGACCGGTACCGCGCAGGCCGGCACGGCACTGACCGACCTGCAGCGCACGGTGCCCAGCGGCGTGCTTGTCGGTGGGGACGACGCGCAGAACGTGGCGCAGGTCTCCGCCACCTACGGGGCGTTCCCGCTGATGTTCGCGCTCGTCGGACTCGTGACGTTCCTGCTGCTGGCGCGCGGACTGAAGTC
>DATBCR010000553.1:0-7774 GCA_036270375.1 Pseudonocardiaceae bacterium
TCCCAACAACTCAACGGTCGCAACCCATCCGCGGCCCACTCCGCCGCCACCGTCAGCGGCCGCCCCGCCGAAACCGACAGCAGTGGGCGATGGTCCACAGTAGACTTCAACCGCAGCGCCGCACCGAACGGATCGACCAGCAGCCAACCATTCCGCCCCGCCGCCGGGCGCACGTCCGCCAGCACCATCGGCCACCGCGCGCACCACGGATCCCCGGCCAGCGCCGCCGCGTACCCGGCCAGCGCCGCGTCGACAGACTCGCCTGGCGGTCTGGCCGCGGGCGGGTCCGGCTCGGTCGTCCGGTCCGCTACGGCCGCCCGCAACGGCACCGCGCCCGGGTAGAAGGCAAGGCACGCAACGACTTCCGTACCCGGCAGCAGAGAAGTGTCCAACAGCCGGCCGGGCGGCGCGAAGGACAGCACGAGCGCCACCCGCCCCGTCTCCAGGCCACGCAGCCACGTCCGCCGCGTCGCCAACTGCTCGCCGACCTGGTCGACCCGGCCCAACACCAGCCACCGGTCGGCGACCCGCGACCCGGTAGCCAGCACCTCCGCCGTGTCGATCGTGTAGCCGAGCTGCGCGCGGACCGTGTCGGCGAGCGGCACCGGCAGCTCGGCCAATCTGCCATGCGCCGCAAGCAAAAGATGCACCAACGCCAGTTCCGACAGCACCGCGCCCGGCCAGTCCCGGCCTCGGCCGACCTGCCCTGCCGCCCGCTGCAACGCCGACGCCAGCCCGGGCGCCTGCGCGTCCACCATCCGTGCCGCCGCCGCCCGCAGCGGTTCGGCACCGGTGGCGGGCAGGCCCGCGATGCCGTGCCGCAGTTGGTCGGCCAGCCACTCGCTCAGCTCCGCCACCCCGGCCGACACCCGCTCCGCCCGCCGTTCCTGGCGTTTGCGCGCCGCCCGCTCGGCCTCAACCGGATCGGCCGCCCCCGTGCGCGCCGCGGCCCGTTCGGCCTTCGCCGCGCGTTCCGCCAGCCACTCGCCGACCCACTCCGGTACCGGGGCTTCCGCGATCGCACCGGCGGACCAGCGCAGCAGCAGGCCGACCGCGTGCTTGCACGGGAGCCGGCGGCTCGGGCAGGAGCACTGGAACGCCGGCCCGGTCAGGTCGATCCGCACCTGATAGGGCGCGGCCGCGCTGCCCTGGCAGTGCCCCCACACCGCGTCCCCGGACGCCCCCTCGACCCGCCATCGCGTGGACGCGGCCTGTGTCCTTGCGGCTTTGAGCGCCGCGGCGTCCGGTACCAGCGAGAGCACCCGCTCCTCGCTCCACGCCACCTGCAAACCCCCAAAACACGACGGGTGCACTGTCCGCGGCTGAGCATGCCAGGCAGCTCCGACAACCCGCCGACGGCTGTCCGCGCACCCAGGACCGCCCGAACGGGCAACCGGACAGGTCCCACGTGGTACCCGGCCGCGCAGGGTCACACCGGCGGAACAGGCCTAACGTCCTGCACATGGCATGCGAGCACATGTCGCGCACCCTCCGGGGTCGGCGCGGCACGATGGCGGACGGCGTGGTCCGCGCGGCCATCGACGTTCCAACTGCCGTACCAACTGCCGTACCACCCGTCGCCCGACCTGTCAGAGCCCGGTCCTATTTGCTGGTGTTCGTCCCGGCCGTCCGGTAGGCACTCCCCATGCCGGATGTGCCAACCGACACCCACGGCGACCGGAACTCCGGCGCGCTGCGGCCGATGGAACCGGCCGCGTCACCCGAGACGCTGGACGAGCCGCTCGGCCGCCTGCACGCGGCCCAGGACCAGGACGCGATCGCGGCGGCCGTCCGGGACGCGCTGTACCGGTTGCCCCAGGTGCTGGCCGCGGACGACTGGTCCGACGACTGCGGTTTCCAGGTCGAGCAGAGCTGGTGGGCCGCGATCACCGCACGCCACGGTGCCCCGGCGACCTTCCAGGCGGCCCGCGACCACCTTGCGGACGCGCTGGAACGGGCTCGGGACACCGCAGAGGAGATCCGCCGCAACCCCGATCCGAGCACCCGCGCCGACGCCTGGCTGACCCACGGAGCCGAGACCCTGCGTTACGTGGCCGGGGTCTCGGCCTACGCCCGCGGCCTGCTCACGCACACCACCCCGCAGGCATTGCAAGGGGTATTGGAGGCGATCACCCGACTGACGAACACCGACCGCGCGGACGACCTGCCGGCCGCCGTCTACGACCTGCTGTACCAGTGCAACCTCGTGCTGGTCGGCGAAGCGGACTGGGAGCCGTCGCTTGCCGACGCCGCCCGAGGGTGGTACGGCCTCGCCATGCCGTCCGGTGCCGAAACGGGCTGGTGGCCGGCCCGGGACCACATCGGCCGGGCGGCGGACGGCTTCCAGCAGGCGGTCCGGTCGTGGCTGCACGTACCGGTCGACCAGAACAGCGCGGGGCTGCTGGCCGCACCGCTGGTCGAGGGGTGCGCCGAGGCATTAACGCAGCTCAGCCGCTGATCAGCCACTGATCGGCACCGAACACTGAAATCGCCGGAACCAAAGGAGTTTCGTTTCGACACGAATTGATTTCGTCAACGAAGTATTCCGATGACCGGAACGGTTCGGCCGAATGGGGGACAACGCAAGGAAAGCTGCGGTTTTCTCGTATGTTCCCTGACCGGCCGATACGTCACACTCATGTGACGTGGACACGCGGCCGGGGGAGGGCCGGTGTTGCGCCGTCCAGGTGAGTTCACCTGGCCGAACGGACCAACCGTCGTGAAACCACGCCTGGGTCGTGGACAATGTCGCGGCGGGCCAACGCAGGGGTGGGGATGGCGGGGACCGGCGGCACGCCCGCACTGGCGAGCACCGGGCGAGATATCTCGGCTCGGGCGGAGATCAGTGTGGCAGACGTGCGTACCGTCCAGCTCTCATGGCGTGGCCCGGCATTGGTCGCCGCGGTCGTCGCCGGGCTGCTGCTGCTCGGCACGGTGGCCATGATCCTGTTGCGCGCACTGGCGCCGTCTGACGGTTCCGTCGTCGACGCGGGAGACAACGCACTGCCCAACGGCCAGGTGGTTGTTCAATCGATTACGGCGAACGACGGCCTGCGGGTCGGGGACCGGATCATCGCGATCGACGGCCAGGACCTGTCGACGATCGGCGTGCCCGGCGCGCGACCCGCGAACCAGCCCGGCGACGTGCTGTCGTACCAGGTGATCCGGGACGGGCAGACGATCACGGTGCCGGTCCGGCTGGCCGCGTTTCCCTATCTGCGCCAGTTGGCCGAGAACTGGCCGACCCTGGCGCTGGACCTGGCGCTGGTCGCGGTGTCCGGCTTCCTGTTCGTCCGCCGCCCCAGCCAGCCGGCCGTGCACGCGGCCGTCATCTCCGCGGCGTGCGCGATGTTCACGGGTGCCGCGTCCGGCTATCCGCATCTGGAGGCCGTCGACCTGGTGGCCGGCGTGCAGTTCTGGCGCTGGACGGCCGGCGAGCTGGCGTACGCGGTGTTGTGGGGGATGATCCTGCACTTCGCGGTCGCGTTCCCGATCCTGCCCAACCGGCCGCACGTGCGCCGCTGGCTTGTCCTCGGCTACGTGGGACCCCTGCTGATGCACGCTTGCCTGATCGGGTACGCGCTGATCACCCGCAGGACCGGGCTGGCGCTGCTGTCGTTCGTGGCGTCACCTGCACTGGCCGCGCAGCTCATCTACCCGACCATCGTGCTCGTCGTGCTGATCGTGAAGTACCGGATGACGGCGGAGAACTTCGTCCGCCGCCGGCTGCGCTGGCTGGCCGGGTCGCTCGGTCTCGCCGGTGCCCTCTACGTCGGACTGTGGGCGATCCCGGTGCAGATACACGGTTCCGGCCTGCTGCCGGACTCGCTGCACCCGTTGGTGTTCCTGCCGGTGCCGATCATGGTGGCGCTGGCCGTGCTGCTCGACGGCGCGCTTGACCTGAACATCGCCGTGAGCCGGTCGATGGTGTACGTCGTGCAGGTCGTGGTTGCCGCCGCGATGTACGCCACAGCAGCGGGTCTGATCACGCTGTTGCGGCCGAACGACAACCGGTTCTGGACTCAGGTCATCGCGGTCACCCTGGTCGCGGTGCTCGTGCACCCGATCCGGGCTCGCTCGGAACGGTGGATCAACCTGCGGTTCTTCGGCAACGCGGTCGATCCGTACCGGGTGATGTCGGTGCTGGCGACCCAGTTGCAGACGACGCCGACCCCGTCCGCGATGCTGCCCGGCATCGTCGAGGCCATCGGGATCGCGCTGCGCCTGCCGCACGTCGCGATCGAACTGGTCCGCGGCGAGACGACCGAGACGGCGGCCAGTTTCGGCAAGCCGACCGCGTCGCTGCTGCGGCTGCCCATCACGTACCAGAACGAACGGGTCGGTTTCCTGGTCGCCGCGGCACGGTCCAATCGGGACGACTTCACCAGCCGGGACCGCCAGTTGCTCGCCGACATCGCGGGGCACGCGGGCGCGGTCACCGAGGCGGTCCGGCTGACGAACGACCTGCAGTACAAGGGCCGCGAACTGATCCGGGCCCGCGAGGAGGAACGCCGCAGGCTGCTGCGCGACCTGCACGACGGCGTCGGCTCCCAGCTGGCTGCCGTGAGCCTCGGGCTGCAGGCGGCCCGGTCCGCGCTTGGCACCGACCCGGACGGCGCGGGGCGGCTGCTCGGCCGCCTGAGCACCGAACTGACCGTGTCCATCGCGGAGATCCGCCGTGTCGCCTACGACCTGCGGCCCCCGGTCCTGGACCAACTCGGCCTGACGACGGCGGTCCGCGAGTACGCGGCGACGCTGTCCCGTGGCGCGGCCAACGGCGAACCGGCCACGCCGCTCACGGTCGTGCTTGACATGCCGGACCACCTGCCGACCCTGCCGGCCGCGGTCGAGGTGGCCGCGTACCGGATCATCTGCGAGGCACTGACCAATGTGGCCCGACACGGCCGCACCGACCGCTGCGCCGTCAAGATCAGGATGGACAGCGGAAAGGCCGACGGCGGGTTGCAACTGGAAGTGCTCGACGACGGATTGGGCGTGCCACGGAAACCCCGGTACGGGGTGGGACTGGCGTCGATGCGGGAACGGGCCGCGGAAGTGGGCGGGACATGCACGATCGAACCCCGCCGCCCGCGCGGCACGGTGGTGCGGGCGGTGCTGCCGGTAGGCACGAGGAGGGCGTCGGCGTGACCGAGGACAAGTTCAGCATCCTGATCGTGGACGACCATCCGCTGTTCCGGTTCGGGCTGCGGACCATGTTGGAGTCACAGCCGGACATGGGTCCGATCGGCGAGGCGGCCACCGGCTACGAGGCGGTGACGCAGGCGATCTCGCTGCGCCCATCGATCATCGTGATGGACCTGAACCTGCCCGGCCTCAACGGGATCGAGGCCACCCGGCGGATCGCGCAGATCGACCCGGGCATCGCGGTGCTTGTGCTGACGATGTTCCAGGACGACGAGTCCATCTTCGCCGCGATGCGCGCCGGGGCCCGCGGCTACCTGCTCCAGGGTGCCTCCCAGGACGACATCATCCGGGCGATCCGAGGTGTCGGCGTCGGCGAGGCGATCTTCGGCCCGTCCATCGCCCAGCGCGTCATGCAGTTCCTGGGACAGCCGCACCAGGGCGGGCAGCCGGACGCGTTCCCGGAACTGACCGCGCGGGAACGGGAGATCCTCGAGCTGATCGCGCGCGGCCAGACCAATCCGGGCATCGCCCGCCAGTTGGTGATCAGCCCGAAGACGGTCCGCAACCACGTGTCGAACATCTTCGCCAAGCTGCATGTCGCCGATCGCGAACAGGCCATCATGCGTGCCCAGCAGGCCGGCTTCGGCGGCAACACCCGGGCGGCCGATTAGGCGCACGTGGACGGACTTGTCCTGACACCACCCGGGCCGAATCAGGACATGAAGTCCCATGACACCGGGACGAGTAGAGAACAGTATTGCCACAGGCGTTCCGACCTATGGTCGACGCTGCGTCGGGGACAGTCACGCGTCGACCATGTGTGTTCACTTCGAGGGGGATCCACCGTGTACCAGACCATGACCGACCGGATCAAGGTCACATTCCGGACCACTGATCCGCTGACCCAGGCCGGCACCGCCGCCGCGCTGCGCGGCCGGCCCGAGATCCGGCTCGTCGACCGGGGCACGGAGGATGAGGACACCGTCGTCGTCGTCATCACCGACCGCCTCGACATCAACGGCCGGGACCTGCTCCGCACCGTGAAGGCACAGGGACTGAGCCGGATCGTGCTCGTGCTGAGCGAAATCGACGACAACGACCTGCTGGCCGCCGTGGAACTGGGTGTCCGCGCGGTGACCCGCAGGGCGGAGGCCTCGCCGGAGGGCTTGGTGGAACTGGTCCGCAGGGCGTCCACCGGGGACGCGGCGCTGCCGCCCGATCTGCTCGGCCGACTGCTCACCCAGGTGTCCCGGTTGCAGCGACACGTCCTGGAACCCAAGGGGCTGGACGTGTTCGGCATGTCCGAACGGGAGAAGCAGGTGCTTCGCCTTGTCTCGCAGGGCTTCGAGACCAGGGAGATCGCGGAGCGGATGTGCTACTCGCAGCGCACCGTGAAAACCATCCTGCACGACGTCACCAACCGTTTCCAGCTCCGCAACCGCTCGCACGCGGTCGCCTACGCCATCCGTGAGGGCCTCATCTAGTTTCCGTTGTCCCATCAGACAAACAAACAAGAGTGGCGGTGAGTGTGACACTCACCGCCACTCTCCTCTGTCGTCGCTAGCCGGCCAGACCGGAGAACGAGACGGCCGACGAACAGTTGCCCGTGTTCGGCTTGCCGGTGCCGTTCTGGCAGTTGACGGCGATCTCCAGGTGGTCGTCCTTGGACAGTTCCCAAGCCTGGATCAGGTGGTAGTCCAGATCACGGAAGTTCTGCAGCCCGACCTCCAACAAAATGGTCTCGGTCGTCCCGTTCTTCTTGCGGATCTCCAGATCACCGGTGTCCCCGTTGGGGTTCTGCAGCAGGATGTCCGAGATGCCAAGCGGCACGCCCTGCATCGCGGTCGGCAGGTTGGTGATCGTGAAGTTGCCGGGCGCCTGGTTCGCCGGTGCGTTCGTCGTCATACGGAAGGACGACGGCGCGGGCGGCGGCGCGGCCGGCGACACCGGGGGCGTGGCGGCCGAACCACCGGCCGCACCACCACCGGCGGCACCACCGGCCTTCGCACCGCCCGCGCCGCCGCCACCGTTGGCCGCGGCGGCTTGGGCGGCCTGTTGCCGCAACTGCTGCACCGCCGCGGAAAGCTGCTGGTTCTGTTGCGCCGCCTCGGCTCGCGCCGTGGACGCGACAACCGGCTTGAGCACGGTGAACCAGAGCGCGACCGCGATCAGCACGAGGGCAAGCAAAGCGGCAAGCGCCGGCAGCAGCCAGCTCGGCAGCAGCGACCGCTGCACCATCGCACCGTCCGCGTTGACCGGCTCGACCTGCCTCGGCGCCACCACCACGACGAACGGGTGGCTCTTGTCCTTGCCCTTCATGAAACCCTTGCGCGGCCGGGCATGGAACTTGACCAGCGTGGCCGTGCCCGGCGCGACCGTGGCGAACGTCCTCGTCAGCCGGAACCGCAGCTGGTCGGCCGGGTCCTCGGCGAACATCTCCACGTCGATCGGATAGTTGCCGCAGTTGTCCACGGCGAGGTCGAACCGGGCGGCGCGCCGGCCGGAGGACACGTGCGGCACCAGTTCGGCGCGCACGTCCTCGAACGGCAGGACCTCGACCTGACCCTCCTCGACCCGCGACCCGTGCGGGTCCTCACGGGACGCGATCCGCAGGCCCCACGGCACGATC
>DATBCR010000554.1:0-10578 GCA_036270375.1 Pseudonocardiaceae bacterium
AGCCGTACGGGACGCGCGGATCGGCGGACGGCGGGGTCGCGTTGAAGGTCGCGTAGATGGTGCGGTCGGTCGAGGTGAGGTCGTTTCGCACGTACTCTGCGGCGGCGTGGTCGCCCGCTGTACCGATGCGCATGAACTCGACCACTTGATCCTGCTCCCGCCACTCCTCCCAGGATCGCGGATCGTCACGCTTGACCTCCATGAACATCACGTCGTGCCCGGCAAGCCACTGGTCGATCATCGCGACTTTCTCGGCCGGCGTGGTTGCGAAGAGGTGGTCGGCGGTGATGCCATCGCCGCCGATGCGCGCTTCGATCATTGCTCGGCCGTTCCATCGCACGTCGAGGTCGCCCTTTCGTACAGACCGTGTTGGATCGAGAGCCGCGCGTCATCATGCCCGAGGGCACCGACAGAGTTGTTTTGCCGCATTCGCCGTGTTCGGTTGCGCCGGTTCAACTACCGGAGATCGGAGTTGGTGACGTCCGGGTTGCCGCTGGGGAGTTGGCTGGCAGCACCGAGATCGTCGGCGAGGCTGCGTACCTGATCGGATGCCAGTTCGTCGCGGACTGAGCCGGCGATCAGGCTTGCGGTGGCGGCGTCGGCCAGGGCGGTGCGGTCGTCGGTGGCGTGGTGGGTGAGTACGGATTCCAGTGCTCGCAACCGGTCCGCGTACACCCGCAGGGCCGTGACTCGGTCGACCAGGGTGTTCCAGCTCTGATTCAAGACGTCGGCGTGGTGGTCGGGGGGTGGGTCGCCGAGTTGGTGTCGGAGTGACGCCAGTTGGTAGGCCTGTTCGTCGATCTCGTCCAGTTCTGTTGCCAGGTCGAGGCGGATGCGGTGGTCGTCCAAGTAGTCGGACGCCCAGGTTTGGCTGTGGGTGATGCCGGCGACGATGTCGACCGCCACGAAGGTGAGTCTGCGCTCCGGTGATTGCGCCAGCGGGCCGAGCCACGGCTGGGCGGACTGCCACGATCGGATCAGGGCCGCGTCGCTTGTGTTGCGGGGCAACGAATGTCGGGACGCGCGCACGGCTACCGCCATCCCGACGCCACCGAGGCCGACCAGGCCGACGATGGCGACCATGATCCCGAGCAGCACCCCCGCCGTGAGCACTACGGCGGTGACGACGCCGGCCAGCACCAGCATGCCGACCAGCGCCAGCAGGGCGGCGGGCACCAGTATCCGGGCGAGTTGGCCGGCGTCGGCGCTGATGTGCAGGGCGCCGCGTGTGCCGGCCTCGTGGGTCACCGCCGGCGGGGGCGGTGTGACGTCGGTCGGCAGGGCGGCGGGTCCCATCGACAGGCCGCCGTGTTCGCCCAGCTCGGCGATGGCGGCCAGGACCGCCGCTCGCGCATCACCTGAATCCGCTGCCACGTTGCCGATTGTCCTCCTGGGTCGGCGCCAATAATGTGAACTGTTGGAAATTTTCTTCCCTGGTCTCTACCGCGACAAGGTGTTACACCAGTGCTATGACAAGCTTACGCGGGGTCACCTTGGCCACCACGGCACTGCTGGCGGCCGCCTTCCTGACGCCGCAGGTCGCGGCCGCGCACGTCGTCGCGCCGCATGTCCTTACCCCGCAACAGGAAGCCGGGCAGCGGATCATCTACTCGTATACCGGGTTGACCCCGCCGGCCAGCTTGATCCAGCGCATCCAGGCCGGCCAGGCGGCCGGTGTGATCTTCTTCGGCGACAACATCTCCAGCGACGTCCAGATCAGCACCGTCGTCACCGAGCTGCGGCAGGCGGCGGCGCAGAGCCCCGTACCGGAACCGCTGCTGCTGATGACCGACCAGGAGGGTGGCCAGGTGCGGCGGCTACCCGGCAGCCCGTTCCAATCCGAGAAGCAGATCGGGCAGTCCGCCAACGCGGTCACCGTCGCCGGGCAGGCCGGGCACGATGCGGGCGAGAACCTGCGCAGCGTCGGCATGAACGTCAACCTGGCGCCCGTCCTGGACGTGTTCTACCAGGCCGGGAACTTCATCGACGAGTTCCAGCGGTCCTACGGCAACAACCCGAACACGGTGTCCGGCCTCGGCCAGGCGTTCATCACCAACCAGCAGCTCATCGGCGCCGCCGCCACGGCCAAACACTTCCCGGGGCTCGGTTCGGCGACCACGAGCCAGAACACGGACGCCGTGCCGGTGACGCTGAACGTGTCGCTGTCCGGGCTGCGCGCGACCGACGAACTTCCTTACACGGCGGCGATCGCGGCCGGCGTGAAGATGATCATGGTGTCGTGGGCGACCTATCCGGCGCTGGACGCGAGCCATCCCGCCGGGCTGTCGTCGGCCGTCGTGCAGGGCGAGTTGCGCGGCCGGCTCGGGTACCAGGGCGTCACCGTCACGGATGCGCTGGAAGCCGGTGCGCTGCAAGCATTTGGCAGTGACGCGCAGCGGTCCGTGCTGGCGGCGCAGGCTGGTATGGACCTCATTCTCTGCGCGGACGGCACCGTGACGCAGGGCGACAACGTGGACGCGGCACTGGTCAACGCGCTGTCGTCCGGCCAGCTCAGCCAATCGTCGTTCACGGCCGCCGTGGACCGGATCACCGCGCTGCGCAACGGTTTGCCCTAACGAGGCACGGCTACAGCAGCGTCCACGCCTTCGTGAGCACCTCGCGAATGATCTGCTCGGCCTCGTCGAAGTGGGTCTGGTCGCAGATCAGCGGCGGCGACAGCTGGATCACCGGCTCGCCGCGGTCGTCCGACCGGCAGTACAGGCCGGCGTCCCACAGCGCGCCGGACACGTAGCCGCGCAGGATGCGCTCGGACTCGGCGGCGGTGAACGTCTCCTTGGTCGCCTTGTCCTTCACCAGTTCGATGCCGTAGAAGAAACCCGCGCCACGGACGTCGCCGACGATCGGCAGGTCCAGCAGCTTGCGCAGGGTGCCGTGGAACGCGCTCTCGTTGGCAAGCACGTGGTCGTAGATGCCCTCGCGCGCCATGATGTCCAGGTTCGCAAGCGCGACCGCACACGCCACCGGATGCCCGCCGTACGTCGAGCCGTGCATGAACGTGGTGGTGCCGTGGCGGAACGGCTCGGCAAGCCGGTCGCTGACGAACACGGCGCCGAGCGGGGCGTAGCCGGACGTCAGGCCTTTCGCCGTGGTGAGCAGGTCGGGCTGGTAGCCGTAGCGGTTCGCGCCGAACTCGTGGCCGAGCCGGCCGAACGCGCAGATCACCTCGTCGGACACCAACAACACGTCGTACCGGTCGCAGATCTCCCTGACCCGCTGGAAATAGCCGGGCGGCGGCGGGAAGCAGCCGCCGGTGTTCTGCAGCGGTTCGAGGAACACCGCTGCCACCGTGTCGGGGCCCTCGAACTCGATGGCCTGCGCGATCTGGTCGGCGGCCCAGCGGCCGTAGGCGACGTAGTCGTCCGCGTGGACGGGGGCGCGGTAGAAGTTGGTGTTGGGCACCTTGATCGCGCTGGGCACGAGTGGTTCGAAGTCCTGTTTGGCGCCGGGTAGGCCGGTGATCGACAGCGCGCCGGCTGACGTGCCGTGGTAGGCGAGGGAGCGGCTGATCACCTTGTGCTTGGTGGGTTTGCCGACCAGCTTGAAGTACTGCTTGGCCAGTTTCCACGCCGTCTCAACGGCTTCGCCACCGCTGACCGTGAAGAACACGCGGTTCAGGTCGCCGGGGGCGGCGTCGGTCAGCCGTTCCGCGAGCGTGACGGCGGACGGGTGTGCGGTGCCCCACAACGGGAAGTACGCCAGTTGCGCGGTCTGCCGGGCGGCGGCGTGTGCGAGTTCGGTGCGGCCGTGGCCGACCTGGACGGTGAACAGCCCGGCCAGCCCGTCGAGATAGCGGCGGCCGTTGGCGTCCCAGACGTACGGGCCCTCGCCGCGCACGATGACCGGCATGTCCGCGTCGTCGAAGCTGGACATGCGGGTGAAGTGCAGCCACAGGCGGTCGCTGGCGTTGCTCATACCACGTTTATCGCACGTAAAGCGTGATCAAAGCAAGTGATTTAGTGGTGATTCTCGTCAAGACGACGGATTTCGTTGTCTATCGGGTACCCCACTGATAGGACTGCTTGTGCAGGCGCAGGTAGATCAGGGTTTCCACGTCCTTGATGCCCGGTACCGCGCGGATCCGGTTGGACAGCAGGTCGAGGAGTTGGGCGTCGTCCTCGCAGACCACCTCGCACAGCAGGTCGTAGCGGCCGGCGCAGATGACCACGTAGTCGATCTCGTCCATCGCGCCGAGCGCCTCGGCGACCGGTTCGAGTGGACCGTCCGCCTTGATCGCGATCATCGCCTGGCGGAACAGGCCCACCCGCATCGGATCGGTCACCGCGACGATCTGCATCAGGCCGCTGCGGGTCAGCCGCTGCACCCGCTGCCGGACGGCGGCCTCGGACAGGCCGACCGCCTTGCCGATCGTCCCGTACGGACGGCGGCCGTCCTCCTGCAACTGCTCGATGATGCGTTTCGACACGTCGTCGAGCACCGGGGTGGCCTGTTCCTGCGGCGCGTTGTTGTTCGGGTTACTTGGCACGGGCCGCATCATCGCGTCGGGGCGGTCGGCCGGCAACCGCGGGGTCAGCCATCCACGGCTACCAGCGCGACGTCCGCGTCGTCCATGTCAGTGCCGGCCCGCCGGAAGTACGGGGAGCCGCGCAGCCACGCGATCACCATCGGGATGAGGCCAAGTGCCATCGCGCCGAGCCCGATCAGGTTGACCGCCATGGGGTTCTGCATGATCGCCGCGACGAACATCCACAGCAGGAACACCGCGCCGAGCAACGGCCACACGCCGATCATGATGATGTTGCGGGTCGAGCGCAGCACTTCCTTCCGGTACGCGACGACGACCGCGACGCCGGCGAGGCCGTAGTAGAAGGCGACCTGCAGGCCGATCGCGGAGATCGCGTCGGTCATGATCGTGCCGACCGAGCCGAGGAAGTTGGACAGCACGAACAGCGCGAGCGCGACGACGGCGACCACGACGGTGGCCAGCCACGGCGTGCGCCACGTCTTGTGCGTCCGGCCGAACGCGGTGGCAAGGGTGCGGTCGCGGCCCATCGCGAACATCGTGCGGGTGACCTGGATCAGCGTGGTCTCCAGGGTGGCGACGGTCGACAGCATCGCGGCGAGCGAGAGGATCTTGCCGCCGGCGCCGGGCCAGATCGCCTGCCCGAGCACGCCGAGCATGTTGCCGCCACTGCCGGAGATCTGGTCGCCGGTGAGCAGCATGTTGATCATGATGGTGAAGGCGAGGAACAGCGCGAAGACGATCAGCACACCGACGATCCCGCCGAGCCCGGCCGAGCGCCGGGCCGACCGGGTCTCCTCGTTGAGGTTGGCCGAGACATCCCAGCCCCAGTAGTAGAACGCGGCCACCAGCGCCGCGCCCGCGAAGCCGCCGATCCCGCCGAAGTGCCCCAAACCGAACCAGGACAAGGAGAACGAGTGCACGGCGATCTGCGGCGCGCGGGCGAAGCCGATGATCACGAACAGCAGCAGGATCGCGACCTCGATGCTGGACATGATCCACTGGGCGCGGGCCGTGATGTTGGCGCCCAGTAAGACAACCGTGACCATCACACCGAACCAGACCGCGCCGACGAGCGTGACGAGCGCGGTGTTGCCTGCCGCCGACGAACTGAACAACGCGATGGTCAATGCTCCGGCCGGCAGCGCGCCTGCGACCATGAAGATGGTTGCCGAGACGATCAGTGCCCAGCCGGACAGGAAGCCGAGCGCGGGGTGCACGGCTTTGCCGACCCATGCGTAGGCGGCGCCCGCGTTGACCTCCTTGCGGCCCAACGCACTGAAGGCCCAGGCGATGCCGAGCATCGGGATGCCGCAGTAGAGCAGGGCGGCCGGCCCGGCGAGCCCGGCGACGACGACGAGGGTCGCGGTGGTCGCGGCGATGGAGTACGCGGGCGCGCTGCCGGCGACGGCCATCATGGCCGTGTCGGCGACGCCGAGGACGTTGGCGCGTAGGGAGTGCTGGTCGTCCTGGCTCATGGCGGCCTCCGGGCGGTGCGGTGTTGGCCCATTGAAGGCGGAGGGGCCGCGTAAGTCAACGGTTTCCGCAACGAAATTCGTCGCGGACCGGGGTTGTATCAGTTGGCTTGGTTGTCGTGGATTCGTTTGGCAACTGTTTCCGCAAGGTGACGGTCGGTGTTATGTCGGGTTGGTCACCCGTGCCAGGAACAGGGTGCCGCCGGTGGCCGTGTCGGTGATGACGAGCAGGAACGGGCGGTTCACGATGACCTCGGTGCGTGCTACAGCCGATGTGGCCTGCATGCCGACACCGGTCGCCGCAGCGGCTGTCGTGCCGTGTTCGTCCACGCGCACCATGACATCGTGTTGCACGGTTTGGATGTTCAGCTGCTCGGCCGTGGTGATGCCGCTGAAGTCGGCCCTGTCGCTGAAGGCGGTCGGCATGCCGAGGGTGGCGAGCGTCGCCGTCAGGTCCACATTGGAGCTGAGCGTGAACTTCGGCATCGCGATGTCCACTCCGGCCGGGTGCACGGACTTGAGCATCGACGGCAGCCCGTTGGCACGCAACAGATCCAGCAGTGGTTTCAGCGATGTACCGGACGGCAGCAGCACGGTGGCCGCGAGCTTGCCGCCGGTGTACGGCAGGGTCACCGCCTGGTAGCCGGGGCCGGCCGCGTAGCCGAACGGCCGCTGTTCGGGGTCGTCGTTGGGGTCCTGGTGCATCATCGGGACCTGCACGACCGAGCCGTCGGGCCGGGTGAACGGCGCAGGCGATGTCAGTTTCGGGTCGAACGCCTGCGCCCACGACGCGGCCAGGTACACGGCGTTCGTGAGCACCATGCGGGTGCTGCTGTCCAGCGAGTTGGCCGGAAACAGGTGCGGGATCATGCCGTTCGTCTGGCCGGCGACCGCGGCGTTGATCTGGTTGGTCGCCTTGTCCGGATCGCGCTCGAAGTCGGCCGGCCGGATCGTGCTGCCGAAGCGGGTGCGCAGGGTGTTCGCGAACGGTGCGGCGACCGGCATGCCCTGCTGCGCCCACACGGTATTGGCTACGCGCAACGTGTTCGCGGTGTCGTGTGTCGCCGCGCCGATGGTGTACGGCAAGGCCTGCGCGGCGGCGGCCACGTTCGGCAGGTGCAGCACATGTGCCATCTCGCTCGCCGTCAGCCCTGCGGCACCCGACGCCACCATGCGCAACGCGAGCGCGACGCTCGCCGGTGACAGCACGAGGTTCCCGTCCGGCGGGCCGATCGACGTGAGCAGGTCGAGACCCAACTGGTCGTCGGCGGCCACCGTGGCGGCCAGGTATGCGGGCACGGTCGCGATCACCGGCACCGGCGACGGCAGGGAACGCGCCGGCTGCGTGGTGTGCCGGGCGCCGCATGCGACGCCGACGAGAACGGTGACACCGAGCAGCACAGTCAGCCGGCCGGCTCTCATGCGGGACATGTCCGGTGGACGGACCGCGAACCCGTTTCGGTTGCCTGAAGCGGGCGAAGTCAGACGATGCCGTCCCAGCGGCGGCGTTCGTCGGCCCTCGGGTCGGCGACCAGCGTGGTTCCGGTGCCGTCGAACGTCATCACCGTGCGCTTCGCCGTGTCGTACGCCGGCCAGCCGGGGTCGCCGTGCCGTGCGAACGCCACCCACCTGGCGTGCATGTCGTCGGCGAGGGACTGTGGCGCGTCCGGGCCGGCCAGCCAGGCGGACGACGGTTCGCCGACGGTGTCGAACACGAAGCCGATCTCGAGCGCGTGACACGCACCGAGCCGGCTGACCGTTGTGCCCCAAGCGAATTCGTAGGCGTAGGTGGGTGTCGGCGCATCCGCCCGCGCCTCGGCGAGACGGATCGACGGCAGCCGGAAGTACGAGTCCGTGATCACCGCGGCCAGCACGTCGCCGGGGGTCGCGTCCGGGCGGTTCGCCGTGTACGTGTCCCCGATCGCCGGGTCCCAGCCGTTCGCCGCAAGCACCCCGCCCAGCAGTTCCGGCGTGATCGCGTCGACGAGACCGGGGGGCACGATGAACAGCCGGTACTCCTCGGATGTCGTGCCGATCAGCATGGGCACGTCGTGGCCGATGCCGGCGGTGATCGCGTCGATCGGCCGCTCCGTGATCAGTTCGCCGTCGACGACCGGCAGGAACGCCATCCCGGCGGCCACAATGGACGGTCCCCACTTCGCCCGGTCCGGATTCCTGGTGGCGTCCAACGAGATCGACTGCTGCGTGTCCACCAGGCGCTGGACGTCCACCTCGCTGAACGCGGCCGCCGTCGCGGGCACACCGAGCCGTTGCGCGAGTTCCGCGGTGATCAGTCGCGCGTCGTCGTCGGTGGCCACCGAGTGCCCCGCGCCGCTCTGCGCGATCGCCTTGCCGAACAGCCCGCTGCCGGCGGCCACCGCCACCAGCGTCGTCACGCTCATCGCGCCGGCCGACTCGCCGAAAATCGTGACATTGCCCGGATCCCCGCCGAACGCGGCGATGTTGTCCTGCACCCACGCCAAAGCCGCCAGCTGGTCCCGGATCCCCAGGTTCGCCGGCGCGTCCGGCAGCAGGCAGAAACCGGGCGCCCCCAACCGATAGTTCACCGAGACGAGCACGACACCGTCGCGTGCGAACGCCTGCCCGTGGTACGACGGAACGGCGTTCGACCCGTTGCGGAACGCCCCGCCGTGGATCCACACCATCACCGGCAGGCCCGCGCCGCCCGGATCCGGGGTCCACACGTTGACGTTCAGGAACTCATCGCCCGCGATGACCGGGTCGTTCAGGAGCGTGTCGAATGGTGGCACATAAGGCGGTTTCGGCGCGGTCGGCCCGAGCGTGACCGCGTCCCGCACACCGTCCCACCTGGATGGCGGCTTCGGTGCCTGGAACAACATGGGACCGGTCGGTGCCGCGGCATAGGGAATGCCGAGGAATGCGGTGACGCCGTCGACCGTCCGCCCGCGCACCGTGCCCGTGGTGGTAGCGACGATCTCCCGCATGGCGCCTCCGTCCGCTGACCTGACGACTCGACTCAGGCTAACCGCTGCCGACCGATCATGTGGTGGTCGCGTTGTCGATCTTCGGCGCCCCCTCCTTACGGCGGGTAGTTCAGCGCTCACGTATCGGTGAGACTTTTCGGGTACGCCCTTTCGCCCCAGCACCATGGAGGAAACGTGTCCCCATCGAACAGGGTGGCGTTGCGGTGGTCCGCGAGGGTAGCGATGTCGGTGCTGGCCGCCGGCGTGCTCGTGCTGCCCACCGTCGCGGCCGCACAGCCGCACGCCGCCGCAACGCCATCGGCCAGCGCAGCGGCGCGGGTCGCCCAGCTGCGGCAGGAAGTGCGTAGTGGCACCCTGCTGCGCGACCACGGCGTCCGCTCGGTCAGCCCCCGGTCGCACGTCCAGCTCGTCACCACGGCGAAGGGCTCGACGACGCCGCTGAGCACGTCCCTGCCGGCCGGCAACGGCCCGGCCGACCTGGCCGCCGCGTACAGCCTGCCCGCCACGTCCACCAGCACCACCACGATCGCCATCATCGACGCGGGCGTCGACCCCAACCTGGCATCCGACCTGGCCACCTACCGCTCCACCTACGGCTTGCCGGCCTGCACGACCGCCAACGGCTGCCTGTCGCTTGAGAACTTCACCGGCGGCGCGCAACCAGCCCCGCAGACCAGCGCCACCGGTCGCGCCGACGAGGAGAACATCGCGGTCGAGACGTCGCTGGACATGGACATGGCGTCCGCGGCCTGCCCGAGCTGCCACCTGCTCGAGGTCTCGATCCCGTTCCAGGCCGGTTTCTCCGACAGCAACACGTCGACGAGTGAGTTCGCGACGGCCGTCCGGACCGCCGTCGCGGCCGGCGCCAAGGCGATCAGCATCAGCTACGGCTACACCGAGACCAGGACCAACACCAGCGGCACCACGCTGTCCTCCTTCAACCAGCGCGGCGTCGCCATCACCGTGTCCACCGGCGACAGCGGCTTCAACGGTGGCACGCACCAGGACTGGCCATCCAACCTGCCGACCGTCATCGCGGTCGGCGGCACGACGCTCAACGGCCCGGGCAACGAGACCGCGTGGAGCGGCGGCGGCAGTGGCTGTGAGACCAGGTTCACCGGTGCCACCGGCCAACCGGCCGCCGTCACCGCGCTGTGCGGAAACCACCGTGCGGCAGCGGATGTGTCCTCGGTCGCGGACCCGAACACCGGTGTCGCGGTGTTCGACACGTACGCGCCGAGCTCCGGCCAGCCGCTGAACTTCATCATCGTCGGCGGCACCAGCGCGTCGGCCCCGTTCGTCGGCGGCCTTTTCGCCCGCGCCGGCAACCTGACCAGCGTCAACGGCCCGAACACGCTGTATGCGGCCGCCGCGTCGAACTTCAACGACGTGACGTCGGGCAACAACGAGCAGCAGAACGTCTGCGCGAACTTCAACATCCGCCAGAAGATCTGCAACGCGGGCGTCGGCTACGACGGCCCGACCGGCCTCGGCACGCCGCACGGATTAGGTGCTTTCTGACCGTCTGAGGGTGACGAAACGCCGTGCCCCCGACCTGGAACCGGTCGGGGGCACGGTTTGTGAATGCCCGTTAACACCATTACGCCCGGTCAATCCTGACCGACCCGCGACCCTT
>DATBCR010000555.1:0-4073 GCA_036270375.1 Pseudonocardiaceae bacterium
CACGGTCGGCACCGCGCTGTTCAAGCACGCGGTGCCGCACGACACCGGGATCCGTTGGTTAGGGGACGACGGATCCCGGTTCAGCGCGGAGTTGTGGACCGGATCGGCCGGTGTCCTGCTCGCGGTCAGTCGGCTGCTGACGAACGCCGCCGACCCGCTGTTCACGCTCGACCGATACGTCGAGCGGCCGGTGGCGGCGGCGGTCGGCCAGTGATCGCCGGTTCACACCGTCGACAGCCGGGTCGTCGCGTAGTCCATGAGTCTCTGCCGGTCCGGCTGGCCGGTCTTGACCAGCAGGCTCGCCACGTGCTTCTCCACCGTACGAGGCGAGATGTGCAGGCGTTCGGCGACACTGCGGTTGCCGAGCCTGCGGGCCAACAACGCGAGCACCTCGAACTCCCGCACCGTGACACCGAGTTCGCGCAGGTCTGTCGGTACCCGGTCGGTGCCGGTCCGCCGCTGCTGCACTGTCGCCCCGAACTGGCGCAGCAGCCCACGGCACGCGCTCGCCACCGCGGGCACGTCTGCGGTGTGGAAGTGGTCCTCGGCGCGTCGCAGCCAGCCGACCGGATCACCCCACCCGTCCGCGTACGCTGGCTCGGCCACCAGCCGAAGGCCGAGGTGCTGCGTCATCCGGTACGGCTCGGCAAGCTGTTGCGCCGCAACGAAAGCACGTTCCGCTTCGGTCAGCTTGCCGTCCCGGCCGAGCAGCACCGCCTCGGCCAGCAGGCCGAACTGGCGGTTCCACCGCATCCGGCCGGGCGCGGTCTGGGTCACCTCGGCGTGCTCGGTCCAGCCCGCCGTGCCGGCCAGCACGCCGAGCAGCAGCAACAGGCCACGCGGGCCGCTGAGGTAGAACGTGGTCGGGTGCCGGGCCTGCGTTGCCACGACCAGCGCCAGTTCCTCATCGGCCCGCGCCACGTCCTCCTCGAGCAGCGCGCAGAACGTCCTGGCCAGCCCGATGGTCAACGGGAACTCCGGCGAGTCCGCGCCGCCGATCCGGTTGAACTCGGCCAACTGGTGTTCCATGTCCGCCCGCCGCCCCCGGTGCGCGGCCAGCGTCGCCAACGCCATCCGCACGTACCGCTCGATCGGCACCATCCGCATCCGCCGCACCGAGCCGAGGCACTCGTCCAGCCGCACCGCGCCGGCCGCGAAATCGCCGCGCAGCACGGCATCCAGGCCAAGGATCGCCTCGACCGTGTGCGCGAGCGACACCGCGCCGGCCCGCAGTGCCTCCTGCTCCGCGTCCCGCAGCGCGGCCGTGTCCGCCCGATCCAGCCACGCGTTGCCGGCAAGGCCCACCACCGCACGCAGGCGCCAGCCCGGCAGCCGGTGCCGCTGCGCGATCTCCTGCGTGCGCGCGAAGTAGTCGCCCGCCTCGGTCAGGTCCCGTTCTCGCCCTACCGTTCCGAGCACCCACAACGCCTGGCATGCGATCATCGGCAACGGCACCCGCTCGGCCGCCTCGGCGGCCCGCCTGCCCAGCGTTTCGGCCTCCCGGACCCGCTCCGGGCCGGAACCGATCAACGTGAGATACGCCAGCACCGCGTCCGGTTCGGCGGTCGCATCGTCGCCGGCGTCCGGACCGATCAGCTCACGTGCCGCGGCCACCTGGGCCATGCCGTCGGCCACCCGGCCCGCGCTGTGCGCGACCCACGCCAGCCGCAGATGCAGGGTGGCCAACCGGTTGACGTCCAGTCCGGCGGCGTGCGACGGCAGGGTCGCGGCGAGTTGGAACGCCCGCTCGATGTGCCCGGCCTCGCCGAGCGCGGACAGCAGTGCCTCAAGCACATCCGCCCGGTTGCGCACATCATCGGTCACCGCGACCAGACTCTCGGCACGTTCCAGCAGCAGCACCGCCGACCCGGCCGCGCCATCGGCCAGCGCCCGGCGCCCGGCCTCGGTGAACAACCGTGCCGCAGCGAGGTTGTTGCCCGCGTCCAGCCGCAGCCGCGCCACGAGCTGGCACCACTCGCCCGGCACGCCGGGATGCGCGGCGGCCACCGCGTCCGCCGCGCGCCGGGACAGGTCGGCCCGATCCACCGGCGTGAGCTGTGTGAGCAGTGCCTCCGCGGTAAGCGGATGCTGGAACCGGTACCAGTCCGGGCCGCCGTCGTCCGTGGCCACGAGCTGCGCGGTGACCCCGGCGCGGAGATTCGTCAACAGGGTGTGGTCGTCGACGCCAGCCACCCGCTGCACGATGGACAGCGGGAACCGGCTGCCAAGCACCGCGGCCACCGACAGCAGCGACCGCCCCTGCGGCCCCAACCGGTCCGTGCGGGCCACGATGCTGCGGGCCAGCGTCGTCGGCACCTCCGCCCGGACGTCCCGCACCGACCGCCAGCCGTCCGCGTCCCTGCGCAGCTGCCCGGCGCCGATCATGCTGTGCAGCAGTTCTTCCACCGCGAACGGGTTGCCGGCGCTGTTCTCCCACAGCCGCGTCGCGACGTCCAGCGGCACGTCGGCCACGTCGACGTCCAGACAGGACGCCACCAGCCGGTGCACGTCTGTCAGGTCCAGCCGCTCCAGTTCGATGCCGACGCATCCCGGCCGACGGCTCGCCGCACGCGCCAGGTCCAACGCATCACCGGGTTCGTTGCGCACGGTGGCCAGCAACACCGTCGCCTGCCGGCCGAGATTGTCCGACAGGTACTCGACGACCGCCAGCGTCTCCACGTCCGCGTCGTGCAGGTCCTCCAACACCAGCAGGCAGCCGCGGTCCCGGCCGAGCACGGACGTCAGCCGGAGCACCGCCTCGGCCATCACGATCAGCGAACCGTCCGGGGCACCGGTGTCGCCGTCACTCCAGTCCGGCACCAGCCGGCCGAGCACCGACCGGTACGGCCCCAGTTCGTTCGTGCCGGGCAGGTTTCCGGTGCGCCCCACCGCGAGCAGCGCCTCGGCCAGCGGCCGGAACGGCACCGCGGGACCCATCGCGCTTGCCCGCCCGCGCAGCACTGCCATCTCAGCGCCGTAGGCATGGCTGACGGCTTCCGCGGCGAGCCGGGACTTGCCGATTCCCGGCTCGCCGAGCACGAAGACAGCGCTGCCCTGCCCCTTGCGGCCGGCCGCAAGGATGCGGTCCAGGTCGTCGACCTCGTCGTCGCGGCCGACCAGCACGGGAGCACGCATCCGCATAATGTCCGACGATAGCGAACAAAGTCCGGGACATCGTCCATCAGCGGCTGAAGGCGATGGTTACCAGAGCCTTACGGCCGGTCCGGTGTGTTGGGTCGGAGACCGGTCAGGCGCCGACCGCGCTGACCGTCGTGTGCGACCCCGATATGGCGGTCGCCACCACCACTACGGCGGCCGTTCCCATGGTCAACCCCAGCAGGATGGTGGCGCGGGCGCCGACGCCGAACCTCGCCGGGCGGACGATCTCGCCCGCCGCGCGGGGTTCGGTTGGTTCTTCGGTTGGTGCCAGTTCCTGGGCGTTGTCCGCCCTGTTGTCCCTGTCGCGCATCTGGTCCTCCGATATAGCTTCCCGGGTTCTGTACTGCACCACCCGGCACGCCAGCTCAATACGGCGGCATGGCCGGATCGAGCAGCAGTACCGAGGGAACTTGGTCGGCGAATCCGAGCCGCAGCAGCCCGAAGCCGATACCGGCGAGACCGGTGAGCAGTCCGGGCGACGGCACGCCGCGCGGCGTGCCGCAGCGGGGCCCGAACTGCTCCAACGCGCCCAACAGCTGTGCGGCCCCCCGATCGCGGTGCGGCACGGCACGCTCGTCACCGGCCGCGGCCAACGCGACGAGCGCCTCGGCGACGCCGAGTGCACCGTGGCACAGGCTGGTGTCGCGCAGCGGCCGGTGCTCGCCGAGCGTGACAATCGCGTCATCCAGCCATTTCTCGCCCACGGCGTCGTCGGCCGTCTTGTCGCCCTTGGTGCCCATTCTGGCCAGCACCGCGCCGGCCAGCCCGCCGCACCAGCCGAGATCGACCGGTGCCTTGCCCACGCGGTCCACGCGGTCCGTCTGGTCAAGGCGGTCGGCCAGGCCGCGGTCGTGCCGCAGGGCGGTCCGGCCGGCGGCCGCGTGGCGCTGGGATCCGGTGACCTCGGCAGCCCG
>DATBCR010000556.1:0-12367 GCA_036270375.1 Pseudonocardiaceae bacterium
CCATTACCGGCATGGTGTTCAGTCCAGATGGACATACGCTGATCACTATCAACAATGGCCTCTCGGTCACCTTGTGGGACGTGCGTGGGCAGCAGGAGATCGCCACGCTCACCGACCCCAACAGCAACGATGTGACAGACGTGCTGTTCGGTCCCGACGGACACACCATAACCACCACCAGCACGGGCTACATCGGGACCTCAGCCCCGACCGAACAAATCTGGGAACTCGATCCGAACTGGGTCATCACCCGGACCTGCCAGCGGATGCAAGGACCCGAATACAGCTCGCTGCATGCTGGACAACTCACCCCGAGTGTCTGGGCCTAACTCATCCCCGACCTGCCCTACCGTCCTGTCTGCCCTGGTTGACCACCCGGGATGAGCACCACCTCCGGTGGGACCCAACCTGTCCGTCTCAACCCGAGTTGTCCTGACTAGCCCATGCGGACTGAACCAGTTCATCGCCCGTAGAGCCAGTTTCCGGGAACGATTGCTGCCGAGGGACGTCACCGACGGCAGGACCAGCAAGCTCATCACGCTTTGCGTCACCGAGTGGTGTACCTGGTCCTTCAAGGCGGTCACGTTCGTCGAGCAGGCCGGCAGATCGTTATCAGTCCTGCAAGTGCAACCATGTCCGCTGTCGTGATCCTTCTTACGCCCCACAACTGGCGGGGTTGCGCTCACCGGTAACCTGGTGTTTGTCCACGTAAGCAGAGCGCTTGCGTCTCAACGCTTTGGGAGCGAGGGGCCGCCGGTTCAAATCCGGTCACCCCGACTTTCGGCCGTTGACCTGCGGAAACGTAGGTCAACGGTGCGACGTTCAGGTGGCACGGCGCTCGGTGGGTGACACAGGTGGGCTGGCTGGTTCTCATGGGTGGCACCATGACGCCAGCCCAGCGCAGTCTGTGCGCTCGCCCAGCCGCGCACACGTCGTGGGCGACACAGAGCGAGCAGGTCGGCCCGAACCGCCGCCGCCAACTGTGCGGCCTGGCGCCGTTTCGAGCAGCAAGTCGGCCAGGGCGCTGTGTACCCCGACCGAACGGCCTCACCGGGCTGACAACGCCCGCGCAGTTCGCTCGGCTTGCCTGGCGCCAGGTTCGCCGGTTTGACGTCGAGAGGCCGCCTGGCTAGAGCGCCTTGACCAAGCGCTGTTCACGCAACGGCTCGCCCTGAAAATCGGACTCGCGGAACGTGCCGTCGGGCCGGTAGCCAGCCGCGGCGTAGACGGCTAGGGCGCGGGTGTTGCGCTCCTCGGTGAACAGAAACGCCTCGGTGCACCCGGCTGCTCGCAAGACATCGTGGGCGGCGTTCAGCAGCGCCCGGCCAACGCCTCGGCCAGCGTGTGCCGGGTCGACAAACAGAAGGAACATCTCACCTGCGGCCGTGTGAACGGCGGAGTAGCCGAGGACGTTACCTGCGGTGTCCGTCGCGACGAACAGGGCGTCGGGTGGTGCAAGGTCGATGACCAGTTGGTCCCAATCCTCCGCCGTGAACATCGGTTGTTGGGCGAGCTCGCCTAGGAAGGTCCAGCCGACGCGCACTGCGGCATCGAACACCGCGCCGATTGCCTGGGCGTCGTCGAGAACCGCGCGGCGCAGCGTGAGTTCGCCGGAGGGTTCGGCGTTGATAGCGTCCACGACGTAGAGGATGCCAGATGGCCCTGCGCCGGCTCACCCCACTCGCGCCAGCTGCAGCGGCGGGCGTTGCCACCACGCTGAACAGCAACGCCACCCGCATCGATGATCGGTTGAGTGATCTTGTCGTTCCGAAGTCTTCGTGCTCGGTTCCAAGAAAACTCTAAGGCATTTGCCCCAGAATACCATGCCGGCTGGCAGCAGCTAACCCGCCGAAAGCATTGAACCGTGACAGAAAGCGCTTACTGTCAATAATCCGCGCATTGTGGATGGCCGATTTGTGTCACCGTCCCGCACGTGCCACCACCAGGGGTTTTCGTGGCGCTTTATGTGCCAAGGCCGTGCGGGCGATCCCGTCGGTCGAGGTCCGAACACCCCTGTGGAGGGAAAGTGCACGGTTTCCAGCGAGGGCTGATATCCGTGGCGGCATTGGTACTGTCGTTAGGTGGCTTGGCCACGGTCGCACAGGCGACCACGGCTGCGCCCGCCGGCAGCGCCCCCAGCAGCACGATCAGCGCGGTCAACCCGTACAACCCGGCTTACCAGCACAGCTACCGGCACGGCGCTGTGCCGACCGTCCAACAGTCCGCGAAGATGCGGGCGTTCCAGCAGGCCAACCCGGCCGTGGCCGCCGCCAACACGCTGGCGTTCGGTGGCGGTATCGACGGCATCGGCGTCACCAGTGGCACGCCCAAGATCTACCTGGTGTTCTTCGGCTCCCAGTGGGGTAGCCAGAGCACCGACAGCGGCGGCAACCTGACCTTCTCCAACGACTCGCAGTCCGGCGCTCCCTACATCCAGAAGCTGTTCAAGGGCCTCGGCACCGGCAGCGAAGGTTGGTCGGGCACGATGACCCAGTACTGCGACGGCTCGACCGTCGCCACCGGTGCGACGACCTGTCCGAGCGGCGCACCACACGTCGGCTACCCGACCGGCGGCGCGTTCGCCGGTGTCTGGTACGACAACTCCGCGGCCGAGCCCACCGCGGCCAACGGCAACCAGCTCGCCAAGGAGGCCATCAAGGCCGCGAGTCACTTCGGCAACACCAACGCCTCGGCGAACCGGTTCGCGCAGTACGACATCCTGTCCGCGCCCGGCCTGAACCCGGACAACTACCAGACCGGTGGCTTCTGCGCGTGGCACGACTACAACGGTGACACCACCCTGACCGGTGGCGCCGCGTCGTCGTCGGTCGGCGATGTGGCGTTCACGAACATGCCTTATGTAATGGACGTCGGCGCCAGCTGTGGCCAGAACTTCGTCAACGGCAACGGCCCCGTCGACGGCTACTCCATCGTCAACGGCCACGAGTACGCCGAGACCGTCAGCGACCAGAACCCGGCCGGCGGCTGGACCAACCCGAGCAGTGGCGCGGAGAACGGCGACGAGTGCGCCTGGATCACCTCCGGCCAGGGCGCTTCCGCCAACGTGACCACCGGCACCGGCACCTTCGCGATGCAGTCCACGTGGTCCAACGACACCAACCGGTGCGACATCACCCACGCCACCATCGGTGGCGGCGGCGGTGCCGGCTCGCCGACCGCGAACAACCCGGGCAACCAGACCGGCACCGTGGGCACCGCGGTCAGCCTGCAGCTCTCCGCGTCCGGCGGTACCGCGCCGTACACGTGGACCGCGACCGGCCTGCCGACCAGCCTGTCCATCTCCAGCGGTGGCCTGATCTCGGGCACGCCGAGCGCGGCGGGCTCGTTCACGGTGACCGCGACCGTGCACGACTCCGCTGGCAAGACCGGCTCCGCCACGTTCGGCTGGACCATCTCCAGCGGTGGCGGCGGTGGCTGCACGTCGCCGGGCCAGAAGCTGGGCAACCCCGGCTTCGAGTCCGGTGCCACGGTGTGGTCGTCCACACCGGCGGTGATCGGCCAGAACGGTCCGTCCGAGCCGGCCCACTCCGGTTCGTGGAACGCCTGGCTGGACGGCTACGGCACGACGCACACCGACACGGTCTCCCAGTCGGTGACCATCCCGAGCGGCTGCAGCGCGTCGCTGTCGTTCTTCCTGCACATCGACACCGCCGAGACGACCACGACCACGGCGTTCGACAAGCTGACGGTCAAGCTCGGCTCGACGACGTTGGGGACGTTCTCCAACCTCAACGCCGCCGCCGGCTACACATCGCACTCCTTCAACGTGTCCGGCTTCGCGGGCCAGACGGTCACTCTGACCTTCACCGGCACCGAGGACGCGTCACTGCAGACGTCGTTCGTCCTGGACGACACCGCCCTCACGGCCAGCTGACCGCAGGGGAAACAGGGGTGGCCCGGTCATGAGCCAGGCCACCCCGCCTTTGTCTGGGGCGAATTCCCTGATATCGCAGGCAACCTGGAAGGCTGCGGGCTCCGTCCAACAGGTATGAGCGGTTCCCGTACGACAGCGATATGTGTCGGTGTGGCCATGGTGGCGCTGGCCGGATGTTCGACGTCCGCCGCGGTCACGGCGGGTGGTCCACCCGTCCTGTCCACACCGTCGCCGACCCACCCGCCCATGGTCACCGCCAGTATGGCCGACAACGGGCACACCATCACGGTGGCCGGCGGGCAGCAGCTGGTTGTCAAGCTGGACAGCACGTTCTGGACCTTCGCGCCGACGGCGACCCCCGCGCTGCGCGTGGCGGGCTCGCCCATCGTCCTGCCCACCAAGCCCTGTGTGCCTGGCGGCGGCTGCGGCTCGGTCACCGCGATCTTCGACGCCGTCACGGCGGGCCAGGTGACGGTCGCGGCCGACCGCACCAGCTGTGGCGAGGCGATGCGGTGCGTCGGCTCGTCCGGTACCTACCGGCTCACCGTGGTGGTGCGCTAAGGCCGCAGGAACCAGCCGTACCAGTCCCGGCTGGACGGCGACAGGTAGTGCGTCGTCGGCGGCTGCTGGCTGGGGTAGAGGTGGAAGCCGACGGGCGCGCCACCGGGTTGGGTGTGGTAGTAGACGCCGGTGATCCACTCCGGGTTGATGTCCAGTTCCATGCCGTGCACAACACCGGCATCCTGCAGGATCCGGCCCAGCGTGCACACCGATAGGGCGTCACCGCCGACGTAGACCTCGGCGCCGTTCGCGGTGATGCCGAACGCGGACCGGTCGATGTAGGCGACATTGCCGAGCGTGACGCCCCACACGGTGCTGCCGGAGCTACAGGTCGGGTTGACCTTGCCGCCGTCCACCAGCATCACCAGGTTCTGCCGCACGCTGGCCACGGTCGGGTCCATCTTGACTTCGCTGTTCCACGACCCGACGCCCGCCGTGCCGTCGGTGTGCATGACGAGGCTGGCCGCGCCGTCCTGCAACGGAACCGGCGTCCGGCCCTCGCTGTAGTAGCCGCCGTGGCTGGCGTCCTTGGTCAGGCGGAAGCCGGCGTTGAACGCGGCCGCCACCTTCTGTTGTTCGGCCGTGGTCAGCGATGTCGACGCCTGCCACGTCCCGCCCGGATCCGTTGTGCCCGGCCGGAGTTGGCCGCGCACCAGCGACGGGTCGATCCACATCACGCCGACAAGGTACGACGTGTGCAGGGTGTCCGGGCGGACCTGGGTGAACCGGACCGCCGGCTGGCCCTTGGCGTTGGCGACCACGGTCTGCCACTGGCCCTCGCCGGGCAGCGCGGTGCCGCCGGCCAGCGGGGGGAGTGGCGCGGGCGCCGGGCGGCCACCCGCGCCGGTGCCGTTGATCGCGCCCGCGCCGGCCAGCGGGATGTTGGCCGGTTTGCCACCGATCTTCGGCTGGTTGTTCTGGTACTGCTGCTTCTCCAGCCAGGTGACCAGGTCGCCCATGTTGTGGTCACGTGCCCACTCGGCGACCCGCGCGGCCGTCGTGTCGGTGCCGGGCGCGGCCAGGTACGGCACCATCGACGAAGCGACCAGTACCAGGTACGCGGCCAGGGCCAGCAGGAACACCCGGCGGACCAGTTTCGCCCTCGGGTGGTGCGGCGGCCGCCCACGCCACTTGTCGGTTTCGTCGAGACTGTCGAACTCGTCCTCGAGCGGGTCGAACAGCTCCGAGTGGCCCGGCGGGCGGTAGGCGGGGATCTCGACGGTGGGGTCGTTCGCGCCACGGATCGGCGGCGGCGCCCACAGCACCTCGGTCGGCGCGTCGCGGCGTGGCCGGCCCTGGTATCCACCCTCAGCGGCCGGTCGTCCTTGGTATCCACCTTCAGCGCCCGGCCGTGCCTGGTATCCACGTTGCGGCACATAACGTTCCTGCGGACGCACCTGGTAGGGGGGACGTTGCGGTCGACTCACGGACTGGGATCCCTTCGCGCGGTTGTGCCGCCGTCAGTGTTGTCCGTTCTTGTTGACGGGTTGGTGGAGCGGTCGGTTGCTCCGCGGCGCCGTGACACCCGCCACCGTATCCCGAATCGTGATCTGCCGATCTCGGCGGGCAGGGTCAGCCGGAGTGTCGCGCCGCCGTTCGGCCGATCCGCTGCGGACACCCGGCCGCCGTGTCGGGTGGCGATCTCGCTGACGAGGGACAGCCCGATGCCGTAGCGACGGCGCTGGTCAAGCGGTGGATGGCGGCCGTCGTCCGCGCCGGACGCGAACCGCTCGAACAGGTGCGGCAGGAACGCCGGGCCGATGCCGGGTCCGTCGTCGGTGACCTCGATCACGGCATCCGGTCCCTGTCGGCGCACGGTGACCGTGACGCTGCTGCTGGCGTGCCGGACGGCGTTGTCCAGCAGCGACGTCAGCGCTCGGCGCACCCCGCCCCGGGTGCCGCGGACCAGCACGGATGGTTCGTCCAGGCGCGCGGTGAGCGTCACGGACCGCTGCTCGGCCGAGGACTCGGCCGCTGCGACGGCCTGTTCGGCCAGCACGACGAGGTCGACGGTCTCGGTCTCGCTCGCCGGGCGCGGGTCCGCGGCCAGCAGCAGGTCCTCAAGGATGTCGGTGAGGTGCCCGGCATCGGTCACCACGCCGTCCGCCTCGTCCGCGAGTACCCCCGGCTCGGCGCCCAGCCGCAGATGGCGGCGGTGCAGCTGGGCACGGGTGGACAGCAGCGTCAGCGGCGTGCGCAGTTCGTGGCTCGCGTCAGACACGAACCTGCGCTGCAGCGCGAGGACACCGGCGACCGGCCGCACCGCCTGCCGGCCGATCCACATGCCGACCGCGGCCGCGAGCACCAGGCCCACTGCGCCACTGGACAGCAGGGCCGTCGCCAGCCTGGTCTGCTCGCGCTGGTTCGGGGTCAGGTCGAGCATGGCCTGCGCGGTCGCCGCCTTGATGGGCTGCGTGTACACCAGGTAGGACACCCCGTCGTCGGTGACGTCGTCGGTCTCGGCGACGCCGGTTCGGGTGACGCGGTCGATGGCGGCAACGTCCGGCAGGCCGTCCGGTGTCCCGTCGGTCACGCTGAGCCCCTTGCGGTCCTGGATCGCGAGCCACATGCCGGCCGGTGGGTCGATCACGTCGTTCGCGCGTGCCGCGGCCTGTCGCACCAGCCCGTCCGCGGCGGCCTGCTGGCCGCGCAGCACCACAAGCACCGCAAGCCCGGACAGCGCGACGACGATCACCGCGACACTCAGCGCCACCTGCAGCCCGAACCGCCACATCGTGCGGCGCAGCAGTGTCGACTCAGGACTGGACGCTGCCGCCCCGCGTCCGGGTCGCGGCCGGAAACCCAAGGGGCGCTTCGGTATGCGCACGTCCGGTCAGTCCTGCCCGAGCTGGTAGCCACGGCGGTGTACGGTCGCGACGACGCCCGGCCCGAGCTTGCGGCGCAGGTAGTGCACATACGTGTCGACGACGGTCTCGCTCTCCGCGTTCTCGAAGGCGATCATCAGCAGTTCACGCCGCGAGAACACGTGCGCGGGCCGGGTGGCGAGGGTGACGAGCAGCGCGCATTCCCGCTCGGACAGCCGAAGCGCGGGTGCCTGGTCACGGTGGTCGCCGTTCGGGCCGGGATCGGACGTCACGAGCCGCGATTCGAGGTCGAGGCGCCGGTGCCCGATCCGCAGGGAGCGGGCGGTGTCCAGGTGGCGGCGGCGCAGCGCGCGCAGCCGGGCAAGCAGCTCGTCGATGTCGAACGGCTTGGCGAGGTAGTCCTCGGCACCCGCGTCGAGGCCGGCGACCCGGTCCTCGGGGTTGCCGAGCGCGGACAGGACAAGGATCGGTGTGGTGATGCCTTGTCCGCGCAGCTTGGTGAGCAGGTCGAGGCCGTCGATGGCGGGCAGGCCGCGGTCGAGGACGGCCACGTCGTACTCGCGGGTCAGGCCGAGGTGTAGGCCGCGCCGGCCGTCCAGCGCCGCGTCGACCTCGTAGCCCTCCTCGCCGAGCAGGTCACTGAGCAGTGTGACCAGTTCGGGGTCGTCCTCGATGAGCAGCACCCGGGCGGGGCGCGGTGAGTGCGCTGCCATGGGCCCATCATGGTCCACTCACTGGTGGCCCTTGTTCTTGCCTTTGTCGTGGTGGGCGGGCTGGCCGCCGGAAGCGCCCTGCTGACCGGTTTGTTGACCAGCCGACTGGCCGTTCGATGCACCTTGGGGTGGCGTGACGGACGTGACCAGTTGGTCGGCCGGCGCGGCTGGGGGCTGCGGCCCGGTGCCGACCAGCACCGGAGCCGGGGCTTGGGTCGGGCGGGTGCTTGGCGGCGCGGGCGATGTCGTCTGGTGCGGGTCGACGAGCGGTCCCGCGATCGCGTGCGTCCCGTTGTCGGACGGCGGTGTCGGCGCCGGGCGCGGGCCGTTGAGTGAGAGCACGAGCGTGGCGACCAGCACCGGCAGCGCCACCGCAGCCGTGGCGATCAGCACGGCCGGCCGGGACCAGTGCCGGCGCGGTCGGACGAAGTCGAGCAGCGGCAGGGCGGACGTCGATTCGTTGGCCCGCAACGCTTCCGCGCACTCGGCCGCCGTCGGCCGGGCGGTCGGATCGGTCGCGGTCATCGTGGTGAGCAGGCGGGCCAGCGGGCGCGGCAGGCCGTGCGGTATGTCCGGGCCGTGGTAGAGCCGGGCCAGTGCGGTCGCCATCCGGCTGTCCCGGCGGAACGCCACCTCGCCGGTCAGGCACTCCAGCAGTACGAGGCCGAGCGCGTAGATGTCGGCCGCCGGGCCGACGGTGTCCTCGCTGATCTGTTCCGGGGACAGGTAGGCGGGCGTGCCGATGATCTCGTCCGCCGCGGTGCGCCGGGGGTCGCCGGCCAGCAGCGCGATGCCGAAGTCCGCCAGCCTCGGCGTGCCGTCCTGACCGAGCAGGATGTTCGACGGCTTCACGTCCCGGTGCACGATGCCGCGCGCGTGCACGTGCGCAAGCGCGTCGGCCAGCGGCGCGCCGAGCCGGGCCGTCTCGGCCGGTGAGAGCGGCCCGGACTCAAGGCGGTCCCGCAGGCTCGGCCCGTCGACGAGTTCCATCACCAGGAACGGCCGGTTCGCCGCGACGCTCACGTCGTAGATGGCGACGAGGCCGGGCGCGGACACCCTGGCCAGCGCGCGTGCCTCGCCGAAGCCGCGGCTGCGGTCGAGCGGATCGAGTTCGGCGGCGAACAGCTTCACCGCGACCTGACGGTTCAGCCGGAGGTCGAGTGCCCGGAAGACCTCCGCCATCGCGCCGTGACCAAGCCGTTCGCCGAGCGCGTACCGCCCGGCGAGTACCGGTTCGTGTCCACCCGCCGCCATCGTCGCCCCGACCTCCTTTGGCCGCCGGAGCACCCATCCTCTCTCAGGAAAGCGTCAACGGGAACGATCAGTATCACGATCCGTGCCTAAGAATGTGCGGGCTGCTTCGACCACCAGGTCAGGGCGCTGCTCCGGGATGAGGTGGCGGCAGTCCGGCAGCGCGCGCATCGACAGGTCGTCCGCGAACCGTTCCCCGCCACGGAGAAACGCCATCGGTATCACCGGATCCCGTTCGCCGGTCAGGATCTCCGTTGGCACCCGCAGCCGCATTGCCCGGTTGCGTCGCAGCCGTGGCAGGTCGTGCAGCACGAACTGCCAGTTCAGTGCCTGGCCGGCGCGGGCGACGGCGGGCGGACGGTTGGCGTCGGCGAACTCCGTGACGGCGTCGGGCGCGGTGGCGCCCCACCGCCGCAGCAGGAACCGGGTCAGGCCCGGCCAACGACGCAGCAGCGCGGGGCCGAGCACCGGGTACTCCCACAGCGCGGTGTGCCAGAGACGCCACGCCCGCAACACCATCGCGGCTTGGTTCGGCCACGGGTGGGTCATGTTGAGCGCGAGATGCTTCTCGACGCACTCGGGTGCCCGCAGGCACAGGAAGAACGCCGCCCACGCGCCCCAGCCGTGCGAGATGATCGACACCCGGTCCAGGTCGAGCGCGTCCATCAGCCCGGCCAGGTCCGCCACCCGCGTCGCGGTGTCGTAGCCGGCTGCCGGCGCGTCCGACCAGCCGGCACCGCGAAAATCCGGGCAGATCACCCGGTAGTCCCGCGCGAGCGGTGGGATGACGTCCCGCCACGCGTACCAGTGCATCGGAAAGCTGTGCAACAGAAACACCGGCCGACCCGCGCCGGCCTCCGCGACGTGCATCCGGATGTCACCCACTCGGACGAAGCGGTGGGTGACGTCCGGGACGTGGGGCATCGGGCGGAGCGTGGTCGTCATGGTGGTCATCTGGCGGGTCCTTTCCCGTGGTGTTGCTTGTCAAGAGGAGCCGGGCGGTCGAGGCGTTCCCGGCCAGAATGTGATCCAGCTCGCGGGAACCTTTCGGCCGAAAGGTCACTCCTGTGGGTGAGACCGGAGCTTGAGGAGACGGATGCCCGATCCCGATCACGTGGGGCTGGTGCGGGCTGCCCAGCGTGGCGACGCGCTCGCCATGCAGGAGCTGCTCGGCCTGCTCACGCCCTACGTCGGTCGGCTGTGCGGACCGATCGCGCTGTCCGACGGGCCGGATGCCACCCAGGAGGCGCTCATCTCGATCTTCCGCAATCTCCGGCAGCTCAGCGAGCCGGCCGCGGTGTTCGGCTGGGCACGGGCGATCGCCGTGCGCGAAGCGGTGCGGGTGGCCCGGTCGGCGCGGCGGACCGTGCCGGCCGAGTTGGCGGACGTGCCGGCGGCCGGCGATCCGCAGCTGGCAACCGATGTGCGGGACGTGCTCGACCGGCTGGCGCCGGAACACCGTGCGGTGTTGGTGTTGCGGGACCTGGAGGGGTTGGACGAGCGGACCGTCGGCGATCTGTTGCGGGTGCCGGCGGGCACGGTGAAGTCGCGGCTGTTCCGGGCACGGCGGAGCTTTCGGAAGGCGTGGGAACGATGAACGCGGACTGGCCGGTCGCCGACCTGGACCCGGTGCGCCGCATGGGTGTGCTGGCCGCCGGGATTCCCGGCTCGCTGTTCGCCGTGGACGTGCTGGACGCGCCGTTCGACCGGGTGTGGGCGGTGGCCGCGGATCTCGAACGCGAACTGCCGAAGCTGGTGCGCGACATCAGGTCCATGCGGATCGTGCGGGCGGACGGCGAGGTGTTGGTCGCGGACGCGGTCGGGCGGCTCGGGCTGCGTGACCGGTTCGACGTGGTGCTGCGGCCGGGGTGGTGCGTCATGCAGAGCACCCGGGTGATCGGTGGCATGGCCGCGGTCGCGGACGGCGCAGGCACCCGGTTCGCGTTCCTCGGCGCCCTGCGGATGCCGGGTGTCCGGCTGGCCGACCCGCTGCTGCGCAGGCTGGCGCGGCCCGTCGGCCGGGGGATGTTCCGGCGGCTGCGCGACGAAGTTCAGCAGCGCTGACCGGAGATACGAACACATTCCGTCTCTTTGGCGCATGACGGCAAAGAATTGCGTCGTCCAACGGGCGCCCGACAACCGAGTGCGCAGGCGGGCGGGTAGGCTGACCAGTCTCTTGAAGGCAACCTTCAGTTCGCATCATTTCGACCGAACGTGACGATCCCAGCGCCCACCGTGTCGGTTCGGGTAATAGCATGGGTCGGACGGACGGATGTCGGCACGACAGAACCCGTGCCCCGACGAGAGGCGTGGATGGACACGCGGCAGGTCAGCAGGGCAGCTGGTCGGTTGTGGTTGGCCTACCTGGCGGGCGGAGCCCTCGTCGTGCTCGGGTACTACCTCGCCGTCCGCACCAATGCCCCGCCGGTTCTGCGCGTATCCCTTTACTGCTTGGTCAGCGTGTCGGCCGCGGTGGCGGTGCTGGTCGGCTGCGTACGCAACCTGTCGTCGCGGAAGGCCCGGATGCCGTGGATCATCCTTGGCGCCAGCCAGGTCGTCTACGCGGTCGCGGACATCAGCTTCTACACCGCGCACAACATCTTCGGCGACAACGACTTCCCCGCGCTGGCCGATCCGCTCTACCTTGCGCACTACCCGCTGGTCGTGGTCGGCCTCATTCTGTTGATCCGGCTGCGCACCCCCGGCCGTGACCTGGCGAGCCTGCTGGACGCGGCCACCCTCGCGGTCGCCACCGCCATGCTGTCCTGGCTCTACCTGATCGCGCCACAGGCCCGCGCCGACACGACGGTGCTGGTCAAGCTCGTGTCGGTGGCCTACCCGATGATGGACCTCGCCATGTTCGCGGTGGCGCTGCGGCTCATCCTCGGGCCGGGCCGCCGTCCGGCGTCGTTCATGCTGCTGGCCCTCAACACGCTTGCGATCTTCACGGCCGACACGATGTACGTGATGCAGCAGCTCAACGGCACCTACCAGACCGGCAATTTCCTGGACGGCCTCTGGCTGGCCGGCAACCTGGCACGGGGCGCGGCCGCGCTGCACCCGACGGTCGGCCGGATCGCGGAGCGTGCGTCACCGGACGACCTGCGGCTGAGCCCGATCCG
>DATBCR010000557.1:0-2557 GCA_036270375.1 Pseudonocardiaceae bacterium
GCGAACGGGACTGTCACCCTCGCCAGCGGCTGTACCTACACGCTGACGGCCATCAACAACACCACCGACGGTGGCGGTGTCGGCCTGCCGGTGATCAAGGGAAAGGTGACAATCCAGGGCAGCGGGGCGACCATCGCCCGGTCGACCGCGGCGGGCACGCCGGTGTTCCGCATCTTCGACGTGGCCACCGCGGGCAGCCTCACGCTGAACGCGGTGACGATCAGCAACGGCCTGGCCAACAACGGCACGCAGGGCGGCGGCGGCATCATGAGCCACGGCACACTGACCGTCACCGGCAGCACGTTCACCGGCAACTCCGCGCCGGCGACGTCCGGTACCTCGGGCGGCGGCATCGACAACAGCGGCACGCTGAACCTGTCGACCAGCACGTTCACCGGTAATACGGGGCAGGAGGGCGGCGCGGTCTTCAACCAGAAGACCGCCACGATCACCAACGACATCTTCTCCGGCAACACCGCGACCATCTACGGCGGCGGTGCCCTGCTGAACGCGGCCGGCACGATGACGGTGACCGGAAGCACGTTCACCGGCAACACCGGGCCCGGCGGCGGCGCGATCGACAACGACACCACACTCAACATCAGCAACAGCACGTTCTATGGCAACACGGGCGGGACCAACGGCGGCGGCGCCATCGACAACTTCGGCACCACCACGGTGACCCAGACGACGTTCACGGGCAACAGCTCTCCGTACGGTGCGAACATCCTGAACTACACCGGCTTCTCGCTCAAGATCAGCATGAGCATCGTGGCCAACGGCCAGGGTGGCGGCCCCAACTGCGGCGGCGGGCAGCCAGTCATCGACTCCGGCTATAACCTCGACACCGCGACGTCGTGCGGCTTCGCCACGGCCAACCACTCGCTGAACAGCACGAGCCCGCAGCTTGGCCCGCTGGCGAACAACGGCGGCCCGACCCAGACGATGGCGCTGCCCGCCGGCAGCCCGGCCGTCGACGTCATCCCGGCGAGCACGTCCGGCTGCACCGGCACCACCGACCAGCGCGGTACTACCAGGCCACAGGGCTCCGGCTGCGACATCGGCGCCTACGAGCTGGTGCAGACCGGCTCGGGTACGCCGTCGGTGCCGACGGGCCTGACGGTAACGGGCACGACGTCAAGCTCGGTGTCGCTGTCGTGGACCGCGTCCACCGGCAGCCCCACCGGCTACACCGTGTACCGCAACGGCACGTCGGTCGGCACCACCGGCGGCCCCAACGCCACCACGTACACGGATCTCACGGCGTCGCCGTCGACGACGTACACCTACACGGTGGACGCCTTCAGCGGCACCAAGCACTCGGCGCAGTCATCGCCGGCGCAGGCGACCACGCCCGCGCCAAGCGGGACCACGGTCGTGCAGGGCGCCTCGGTGTCGACCGCCTCGACGATGACCAGCACCACGATCACCCTGTCCGCTCCCGTGCACGCGGGTGACCTGCTCGTCGGCTGGTTCGGCCAGTACAACTCGTCCGGGCAGGTGAGCGTATCCGACAACGTCAACGGCGCCTGGAGCCGCAGCACCGCCTCGACCACGTTCAGCAGCGGCAGCGGTGACATCGCGCTGTACTACCGCCAGAACACCGCCCCGGCCCCGAATGGCCTGACCATCACCATCACCGCCACCGGCGCGACCTACCTGGAAGGCACGGTCGGCGAGTACAGCGGCGTGGCGACGACCGGCGCGGTCGACCAGCTAACGGTCGCGAAGGGCAACAGCACCGCGGTCGACTCCGGGGCAACCGGCTCGGTCGGCACGGGCGACCTGGTCGTCGGCGGGATCATAACCGGCGGGTCGCCGGGCACGGTGACGGCCGGATCCTCGCAGAGCCAGAACTTCACCATGCTGACGCAGACCAGCGGGCAGTCGGCCAACCAGGAGTACATCCTGTCCAGCGCCGCGGGAGCGCAGGACGCGCGCGCCACGTTCAGCACGGCGACCGACTGGTACGCGGTCGCGGCCACGTTCCACACCTTCGGGTCAGGCAACACGTCGCCGCCGACCGTCCCGACCGGCCTCACCGACCCCTCGGACACGGCCAGCTCGGTCGGCCTGAGCTGGAACGCCTCGACCGACAGCACCGGGACGCTGGCGGGCTACACGGTCTACCGCAACGGCACGTCGATCGGCACCACGAACGCGAGCACGACCACGTTCGCCGACTCGACCGTGCAGCCGTCCACGACCTACTCCTACACGGTGGACGCCTTCGACACCGCGGGCAATCACTCCGCGCAGTCCACCGCGATCCAGGTGACCACCCCCGCTGCCCCGCCACCGAGCGTCCAGTTCGTGGAAAGCGGCGGGGCGAGTACCGGCACCCAGGTGACCAGCACCACGATCACGTTCACCACCCCCGTCGCCGCGGGCGACCTGCTCGCCGGCTGGTTCGGCCAGTACAACTCGTCCGGTCAGGTCACGGTGTCGGACAACATCAACGGGGCCTGGACCCGCAGCACCGCCGCCACTACGTTCGGCAGCGGCAGCGGTGACATCGCGCTGTACTACGTGCAGAACTCGGCGGCGGCCCCGTCCG
>DATBCR010000558.1:0-2184 GCA_036270375.1 Pseudonocardiaceae bacterium
CGCGTTGACGAAGACCCAGCCGTGCCAGACCTCGGACGGCAGCCGGACCAGACCGTGTTCGGCCGGCGTGAACCCTGGCCCATGTTGGAAGCGCGGCGCGGTGCGCAACGTGCCGTCCAGCGTGTACGTCCACGCGTGGTACGGGCATTCCACCACCCGCCGGTCCGAGGACGTGTTGTCCGGCAACAGTTCGTGCCCTCGGTGCCGACACGTGTTCGCGAACGCGGCCACCCCGTCGCCAGCCACGGTTTCTGATAGACGTGCTTGAAGGTGTCGACGATGTCGTGCTCGTCGGTGGCCTCCTGCCAGATGTTCAGGTCGGGTGTGAGAGATGGACTTGGCAGCGAGTCGCCGAAGAAGCGGTGCTCGATGTCGAGCTGGTTGCCGCCGGTCAGCATGGTTGTCTCGCTGATGTAGACGACGCCGAAAGACTCGTAGTTGAAGTAGCCGGACGTGAACGCCACCATCGGCGCGTTGAAGTCCTTGTGCAGCAACGTGACGTGCTGTTCGAACGTGCCACGTTCCTGGTGCCGGTGGTCGATCGGCTGCTGGAACTCCAGCGAGAACTCACGGAATCCGGTCGGCGCCGGGGTGACTTCGGCGAGATAGGTGACCTTCGGGATCTGGTGCAGCAGGGTCACGATGTCGGTGGTCGGCGCGGTCGACGGTAATCGCGCGGCCAGCGCGGGCGCCGGCAGGAGCAGCGCGACGGACACCAGCAGCGCGGCAAGCGGTCTGTGCATTGTGGGCACCTCAACGTCACAGGCGGTCGGGTCCGCCCGTTCCTACCGCCGCGCGTCGCCCCGGGTCCGCACAGTTGAACGAGATTGAACGCGCTCAGTGCGACCCGACCAGCCCGGTGATCCGCTCCAGCAGTGCCGTGCCCACGCTGCTCCGCCGTTGTTCACCGAGCACGACCACCACCCGGCGCGCGGACAGCACGACCGTCTCGATCACGTCGGACCGCCGCAGCGCCGGCATCTCGTCGACTGTGTTCATCGCGCCGACGAGGTCATGGGCGCGGACAAGACACTGGGCGAGGGTCAGGAAACTGACCGCCCGGAACCGCGGCGAGGACAGCGCCGACGTGCTGCCCTGATCGTGCAGGTCCACCGACTGCCGCGCGTACCGCTGCGCCACCGCCTCCTGCCCCGGCATGCCCACCAGCAGGTCGGCGGCCTGGAAGGCGTAGACCGCGCGGTTGAAGCTCAGCACGTCCGCGGACAGCGACACCTCGTCCGGTTCGCAGTCGTCGAACACCCGGCCGGCCTCGGTGATCGCGCGGCGGGCACGAAGCGTGTCGCCGAGTACCGCACACGCGCGGGCCTCGCCGACCAGCAGCGCCGCCGCCACGTCACCCCGCTGCGTGTGCACCAACCCCCGACGGGCATAACGGAGGGCGGCGTCGATGGCGCCGGCCCGGTAGGCGACACCCGTGAGCAGGTCGAGGGCGTGCGCGCGCATGGCGGGGTGCCCGGCGCGGTCGGCGTGCCACAGCGCGGCCTGGCCGTGCCGGAAGGACGCGGCCGGGTTGGCGAGGTCGTAGTGCGTGTGCCCGAGGAGCCGGTGCACGATGCCGGCCAGCAGGTCGACGTCCCGCTTGGCCACCGTGCTGAGCCGCCGGGCGGCGAGCAGATCCAGCAGCGCCAACGCTTCGGTCAGCCGGCTGCCACTCGTGAGCGGGCCGTTGTGCGTGTAGCAGGCGCCGACGGCACGCACTTCGCGGTCGATCCGGGCGAGTAGTTCACCGGTCGGTGCGGAGTCCAGCAGGTGCACGCCGACCTGGACGTCCAGTTCGGCGGTGGACGGCGGTGCCGGCACGTCCGGCGGGTCGGGGTGGCGCTGGTCGGCGACGCCGTCCCGGACGGTGGCCAGATGGGCACGCTCGGCCGGGGCCGCGCCGAGCAGGCCGACCAGCGTGTCGAAGCGGTCGCTCGGCGGGAGCACCGTGCCCCGGAAATAGCCGCTGAAACAACCGTAGGACCAACCGGTCGAGGCGGCCAGCTCGCGGTACGTCAGCGGTGCGGCGCCACGCTGCCACGCCTGCCGACGGCGTAACCAGCGCAACACAGCGGCCAGTTCCGGCAGGGTCCGGACCAGCCCAGCGCGCAACGCCGTCGGCGGTTGCGCCGGATGACGTGGCGTCGTGCGACCCGCGGTCACGCCTGCCCTCGGATCGGTCCG
>DATBCR010000559.1:0-4936 GCA_036270375.1 Pseudonocardiaceae bacterium
GACGGCAACCATCAAGTACCGCAACCTGGTCGGCCAGCGGTACATCGCCCTTGGCACGGATGTCGGCGACCTCAACGCGACGTTGGCTCCCGGCGGCACCATTCCGTTGTCCCGCACCGCACCGGCGCTGAACCTGACCGCGCTGTTCAACGGCTTCAAGCCGCTGTTCCAGGCGCTGAACCCGGCCGACGTGAACAAGCTCGCCTACGAGATCATCCAGGTGCTGCAAGGCGAGGGCGGCACCGTCGATGACCTGCTCGCGCACACCGCGTCGCTCACGTCCACCGTGGCCGCCAAGGACAAGGTGATCGGCCGGACCGTCGACAACCTGAACACCGTGCTTGGCACCGTGGCCGCCAACGCCCCGCAGATGTCGAATCTCATTGTGCAGCTTCAGGAACTGGTGTCCGGGCTGTCCGAGGAGCGCCAGCCGATCGGCGACGCGATCACCGCGCTGGACGGCCTGACCAACGCCACGGCCGGCCTGCTCACCGCCGCGCGACCCCCGCTCCAGCAGGACATCGCATCGCTGGGCACGGTGGCGAAAACGCTCGACGACAATTCCGACATGGTCCGGCATTTCATCCAGTTCCTGCCGACCAAACTGGAACTGCTGACCAGAACCGTCAGCTACGGCAGCTGGTTCAACTACTTCGCGTGCAGCCTCAGCGGGACGGTCGGCATCTCCCAGCTCGACCTCACAGTCCCGATCCTGCCGCTGCCCGGCACCCAACGCCCGGCGAGGTGTGGACCATGAGGCCGATGCGCGAACGCAACCAGGCGACCATCGGGGCCGTCACGCTCGTGGTGCTCGTGCTCGCTGTCCTGGCCGCGTTCTACTCCGACGACCTGCCGATCATCGGCGGTGGCACCACGTACACCGCGTACTTCACCGAGTCGGCGGGCCTCGTCAACGGCAACGAGGTGCGGGTGGCCGGCGTGAAGGTCGGCAAGGTGACGAGCGTGTCGTTGGCGCACAACCAGATCCGGGTCGACTTCAGGGTCCGTGACACCTGGATCGGCGACACGAGCACCATTTCCATCCAGATCAAGACACTGCTCGGCGAGAAGTACCTTGCCATCGACGCGACGGGCACGGCGGCGCAGGACCCGCGCCAGGCCATCCCGCGCAGCCGCACGCTGTCCCCGTTCGACATCACCGACGCCCTCAACCAGTTGGCCGGCACGGTCGACAACATCAACACCGACCAACTGGCGCAGAGCTTCGAGGTCATCGCGACCACTTTCCGCAACAGCCCGCAGGGCCTCAAGGACACCCTCGGCGGCCTTGAAGCGCTGTCGAAGACGATTTCGTCCCGCGATTCCGCGCTGGCGCAACTGCTGGCCAACACGAACCAGGTCAGCACGACGCTGGCCGACCGGGACGCTCAGTTCCAGAAGCTGTTCGCCGACGGCAACCTCCTGCTCGGCGAACTGCAATCCCGGCGGGACGCGGTGCACGGCCTGCTCACCGGCACCCAGGAACTGGCCACCCAACTCGAAGGGCTCGTCGCCGACGACCAGGCCCGGCTCACCCCCGCGCTGACCGACCTTGGCAAGGTGACCGACATCCTGGCCCAGAACCAGGCCAACCTGAGCAAGGGCCTCGCGGACCTGGCGCCGTTCGTCCGGCTGTTCACCAACACGGTCGGCAACGGGCGCTGGTTCGACGGCTACTTCTGCGGCCTGCTGCCACCCCCGGTGCTCACCACGGTGTTCCAGTCCAACCCGCAGGGCTGCAGCCCGCCGATCGCCGCACCGAACTTGAACGGGGGCGGCTAAATGACCGCGCGCACTCGACAGGGCCGTGACCTGGGCCGAGCTGTCGCGTTCGCCTGCGTGCTCGCGCTCGTGCTTGGCGGCGGGCTGTGGTGGGTGCTGCGGGACCAGGGCGGCACCAGGATCACCGCGTACTTCGGCAAAGCAGTCGGCGTGTACGCGGGCTCGGACGTTCGGGTGCTCGGGATGAAGGTCGGCACGGTGGACGATGTCGAGCCGCAAGGTGCCGTCGTCCGGGTGGATCTGACCGTGGACAGCGGCGTTCCGGTGCCCGCCGGCGCGCAGGCCGTTGTCGTCGCGCCAAGCCTGGTGTCCGACCGGTACGTGCAACTGGTGCCGGCCTACGACACCGGCCCGGTGCTGGCCAGCGGCACGGTGCTCCCGCTGGCACGCACGGCGACACCCGTCGAACTGGACGACCTGTACGCCAGCCTCGACAAGCTGGCCACGGCCCTCGGACCCAATGGTGCCAACAAGAACGGCGCGCTGACGGACGTGCTGAACACCGCGGCCGCCAATCTGAACGGCAACGGCCAGCAGATCGCGGACACCATCAAACAGCTCTCCGCCGCGGCCAGAACGGTCGCCAATGCCAAAGGCGACCTGTTCGCCACCGTGGACGCCTTGCAACGCTTCACGAAAACCCTGGCCACCAGCGACGGCCAGGTGCGCGCGTTCGAGGACAACCTGGCCGGCGTGACCGGTTACCTGGCCGCCGACCGTGCCGATCTCGGCACAGCGCTGACCGACCTGACAGCCGCGCTGACGCAGGTGCAATCCTTTATCCAGGCCAACTCCAGCCTCCTGGAGTCCAATGTGCACAACCTGTCCGGCATCACCCAAGCCTTGGTGGACCAACGGGCCGCGCTGGCCGAGGTGCTCGACGTGGCGCCGCTCGGCGCGTCCGGACTGCTGAATTCCTATGACGCGGCATCCGGTTCTTTCGACGTCCGAGGCGATCTCAACGAACTGACGTATCCGCCGGTGGAAATGGTGTGCCGGTTGTTGCGTGCGTCGACACCGGCGCAAGTGCCGGCATTCCTGAGCAGCGCGTGCGGCCAGTTGGCGCCATTGTTGGACGGCACGCTGAAACTGCCGTCCATCGCACAGGCACTCGGCGATCTCCAGTCCGGCAAGCTGCCACCACTGCCGCTCCCGGTGGCCGGGACCCTGTTCGCGGGCGGTGCCAAATGAAGCGATCGTTGGTCGTGACGCTGGCCGCCATGGGGGCGTTCGGCCTTGTGGCGTGTGGTTCCGGTGGTTTCTCCGGGCTGTACGGGGCGCCGTTGCCGGGCGGCGCGGATCTCGGCCCGCACCCCTACACGGTGACCGCGGACTTCGCCGATGTGCTGGACCTGGTGCCGCAGGCCAGCGTGAAGGTCAACGACGTCGCGGTCGGCCGGGTGGACCGGATCGACCTGGCCGCCGACAACAAGACCGCCGAGGTCACCATGTCGGTCAACGGCGATGTCCAACTGCCCGGCAACGCGGGCGCCGATCTGCGCCAGTCCAGCCTGCTGGGGGAGAAGTACGTCGAACTGATCGCGCCACCGGGCGGCACGGGCACGTTGCGCGACGGCGCCGTCATCCCGACGAGTCGCACCAACCGTGGCCCGGAGATCGAGGAGGTGCTCGGCGCGCTCTCGTTGCTGCTCAACGGCGGCGGCATCGAGCAGATCCAGAACATCGTGCGGGAACTCAACTCGGCACTGTCCGGCAACGAACCGGAACTCCGCGCGCTGCTGTCCAATGTGGATACCACGGTGACGTACCTTGACGGCCAGCGCACCGAGATCACCAACGCGATCCAAGCTCTTGACCGGCTTTCCGCCACACTGGCCGGCCAGACCGGCGAGATCACCGACGCGTTGCGGAACCTCGCGCCCGGCCTCCAGGTGCTCAACACGCAACGGGACCAGTTGGTGACCATGCTCAAGTCGCTGGACACCCTGTCCGGCGTCGCGGTGGACACCGTCAACCAGAGCCAGAACCAGCTCGTCACCGACCTGAAGCAGCTGCGGCCAACGCTGGCGCAGTTGGCGAAGGCGGCGGACAACCTGCCGAAATCGCTCCAGGTGCTGATCACCTACCCGTTCACGGACTACACGGTCAACGACGTCAAAGGCGACTACTTCAACGCCGACGTGCGCCTCGACCTCGACCTGTCCCGCGTGCTGTCCGACATCGCGAACTCGAGCACGCCGGTCATCCCGCTGCCCGCCTCCCTCAACCAGGCCACCAGCCCGGCGCCGCTGCCGGCGGCCACCCAGCCCGCGCCGACGATAACCGGCGGCCTGACCGGGTTGCTCTCGTTGCTGCTTGGCGGTGGTGGGCGGTGATCACACGTCGGATGCGGGTCCAGTTGGTGCTGTTCGTGCTGATCGCGGTGACCGGCATCGCGTACGTCGGCGGCCAGTACGTGGGTCTCGGCCGGCTGCTCGGGATTCACGGGTACGTCGTGCGGGTGGAACTTGCCGATTCCGGCGGCATCTTCACCAACGGCGAAGTGACCTATCGCGGCGTGACGGTCGGCCGGATCGGCGACCTGCGGCTGACACCAACGGGTGTCGAGGCGGACCTGGACATCGACTCGTCCGCACCCGACATTCCGGCCGATTCGCGGGCCGTGGTGGCCGACCGGTCGGCGGTCGGCGAGCAGTACGTCGACCTGGAACCGCCCAACGGCAACGGCCCGATGCTGCACGACGGCTCGGTGATCGCGCGCGACCGCACGTCGATCCCGCTCGCGCCGCAGACCCTGCTCACCGACCTGGACCGCCTGGCCACCAGCGTGCCGACCGACTCGCTCCGCACGGTCGTCGACCAGCTGGGCACCGCGTTCAACGGCGCGGGCCCGGAACTGGGCTCATTGCTCGATTCGGCCAACTCGCTCACCACGGCCGCGACCCAACACCTGCCGCAGACCATCAGCCTGTTCGCGGACGGCCGGACGGTGCTGTCGACCCAGCAGGCCGAGGCGGACCAGCTGATCTCGTTCAGCACCAGCCTCAACCAGCTGGCCGCGCAGCTGCGCACGTCCGACCCGGCGATCCGGTCGCTGATCACGTCGCTGCCCGCCGTGGCGCAGCAGGTGGACGGCATCCTGCGGACGTCCGGCAATGACCTCGGTGTCGTGTTCGCGAACCTGTTGACCACA
>DATBCR010000560.1:0-6495 GCA_036270375.1 Pseudonocardiaceae bacterium
GACCGAGCATCCGGAGCAGGCGAACCGCCACGCGAACCACCCGACCACCCACCCGCCACGGCATCCGACGCGGCCGAGTCGTCCCACGGCTGAGGGTCCGGAGCGGGCGAACCGTCCTGCGACAGCGCATGCGCGCCACCCGCAGGGGCGCCGGCCCGATTGGGGGGACCGTCGTGCGACAGCGCATGCGCGCCACCCGGAGGGGCGGCGGCCCGGGTCGGGGGATCGTCGCGGAGCCGGGCATGCGTCCCGGACAGACTGCCGGGTGTGGCGTTTCGTGGTTGGTTCAGTGCGGCGTCGGCGGCGGCTCTGCGGCGGGTCCAATTGGTGATGCCGCCCGAGAAAACGTTGCGTAGTCGGGTTGTTCTGGTGGTGAGCAGTCCGCGTACGGCGCCGCCGCCTGCGCGGGCGGTGGCTCGGCGGGTGGTGCGTGCGGCGCGTAGGTCGGCTCGTCCGCGCAGCAGGTAAGCGATCGTGCCCAACTCGGCTCGGGCGTCGGACAGCCTGCGTAGCAACGTAAAACCCGCCGCGCGTGCCACGCACAGCAGGACCAGCCTCGGCAGCCCGACCAGGAAGCCGACCGTCGTGCAGTTCACGAGCACGGTCCGTACGCCGTGTGCCCGGTCCGCCGCGCGCACCGGAACCGTCAGCGCGTCGGCCGGCCGCAGCCCCCGTGTCAGTGCGCGGGCGTGCCGCAGCCGGGCCGACGGCACACACAACGCCACCCGCCCGGACCTGTTCACCCGCCAACCGAAGTCGACGTCGTCGCGCAGCAACGCCAGCGCCGGGTCGTAGCCGCCGAGTTCGTCCCACACTTCGCGGCGGATCAACGCGCCGGCGGACGAAACCGCCAACACCTCGGTGCTCTGCTCGAACGTTTCTTGGTTGCCGGACGGACTTTCGAACCGGCTCCAGTCCAATTCGGTCGGTCCGACGCCGGTCTGGCGGTGCCCGGACGCGTCCGTCGACACCCCCGCCTCGACCACCAGCCGCGGATCCGCCCAGTCCAATGCCAACGGGCCGAGCAGACCGGCCGACGGGGACACCTCGGCCGACCGCAACAGCACACCGAGACAGTCCGGTTCCGGCGCGGAGTCGTCGTGCAGCAACCAGAGCCACCGACCAGGATCACCCCATCGGTTGACACCGTGGTCGACCGCGGCGTGCACGGCGGCGCCGAAACCCGTGTCCCGACTCAAGGTCAACACGCCGTCCACGACCGCGTCCGGACCCTCGGCGGCCGCGGCGAGCACAACAGGCGTGCGATCACTCGATCCGGTGTCCACCGCGAGTATGTGTCGGGGCCGGGGCGAAAGTGCGCGTAGCGCGGACAGCGCCGGCCGCAACCAGGGTTCCCCGTCATGGCATACCAGCACGGCAAGAACCGGCTCGGTCCGTGCCCGAAAGGGCATCGGCTTTGGCACTATCGGGCCACCCCGATCGGGTGAGTGAGGTCGGGGTTTTCGGGAGACATCGACCCCTCCCGTCGATCAGGCCAGCAGCTGACCACCGCCCGCCACGTACTGAGTGTTGCGGTGAGTCAGCGCTCACCGCAACAGTCGGGGCACAGCGGCACGTCAGCCGCGCTATACCGCGCGCTTCTTCAGTTTCCGCCGCTCACGTTCGGACAGTCCGCCCCAGATACCGAACCGCTCGTCGTGTGCCAGTGCGTACTCAAGGCACTCCGAACGCACGTCGCAGCCCTGGCAGATCCGCTTGGCCTCCCTGGTCGAGCCGCCCTTCTCCGGGAAGAACGCCTCCGGGTCGGTCTGCGCGCAGAGCGCGCGGTCCTGCCACTCCGGTTCCTCGGCCTCGTCGAAGAGATCGATCAACACGCCGAGCCGTTCGGTCGGTGTGTCGTCCCACTCCGCATACTGTTCGTCGGGTAGCTCCCACATTTCCCCGTCCGCCTCCTCACTTTCCGCACTCCCCTATGGCGGACGCCACCCGTCTACCCCGCACCCGAGACGAATGACACCGATGTGATTACACCTGTGTCATGCCAAGCGGTCAAGCCGAGTCCACACGTCGGGGGGACACCCGTACCGATGCAGTGCACCCGCGGTGACCCGGCACGGACAGGGTGTGCGCACGCGGAAGTAGCCTCCCGACGCACGGGCGGCGCGCGGACGCGGCAGACTTGAGGGCGTGAACCGAACCGGGGTCCGCCCCAGCCCGATCTTTCTGGCCATCCTCGCGGTCGCCGTGGTGGGTGGCTGGCTTGTCACAGTGGATTCACAGACCGCCGTCGACGCCGGCACGCTGATGCTGGTGCTCGGCGGGTGGGGCGCCGCGCTGTCGCTGCACGAGTTCAGTCACGCGATCGTGGCGTACCGGGGCGGCGACTACGGCGTGCGGAGCAAGGGCTACCTCACGTTGGACATCCGCCGCTACACCGATCCGGTGTTCAGCCTCGTGCTGCCGTTGCTGCTGCTGGCCTTCGGCGGCATCCCGCTGCCCGGCGGCGCGGTGTGGATCAACCACAGTGCGCTGCGGTCCCGCAGGATCGACTCGTTGGTGTCGCTGGCCGGGCCGGTGTCCAACCTGGTGCTCGGCGTACTGCTGATCCAGGTGGTCCGGCTGTGGGTGACGTCGCTGTTCCTCGCCGCCGCCCTGATGTACCTGGCGATGTTGCAGATCCTGGCGTTCGTGCTGAACATCCTGCCGATCCCGGGGCTGGACGGGTGGGGCGCGATCGAGCCGTGGCTCTCGCCGGAGGCCAAGCGGTTCGGCGCGACCGTGCGGCCGTGGGCGCCGCTGGTGCTGTTCGTGCTGCTGATCGGTGTCACGTCGGTCAACGTCGCCGTGTTCAACTTCATCTTCAACTTCCTGGACTCGCTGGGCGGCAACAGGTTCCTGGCCCAGATCGGGCAGGACAACTTCCTGTTCTGGCGCCGTTGACCGGCGTTCGGCCCGAAACGGGCGCATGGGAGGATGACCACCTGTGAAGGTGGTCGTGCTGGTCGGCGGTGTTGGCGGGGCGAAGTTCCTGCTCGGGGTGAAGGCTGCGCTGGGGATGGCCCCGGTCGGGCCCACCGAGCAGACCGAACACGAGATCACGGCGCTGGTGAACACCGGCGACGACGTGTGGATGCACGGGCTGCGGATCTGCCCGGACCTGGACACCTGCATGTACACCCTCGGCGGCGGCATCGACACCGGGCGGGGCTGGGGCCGGGCCGGCGAGACGTGGGCCGTACGCGCGGAACTGGCCGGCTACGGCGCCGATCCGACGTGGTTCGGGCTTGGCGACCGGGACATCGCGACGCACCTGGTGCGCACGCGGATGCTGCGTGCCGGCTACCCGCTGTCCGAGGTGACCGAGGCGCTGTGCCACCGCTGGCAGCCCGGCGTTCGGCTGCTGCCGATGAGCGACGACCGGGTCGAGACGCACGTGGTCGCGGACATCCCCGGCCCGGAGGGCGAACCGGCCGAGCGCAAGGCGGTGCACTTTCAGGAGTGGTGGGTGCGGTACCACGCGGAACTGCCGGCGCACTCGATCGTGCCGGTCGGCGCGGACGAGTCGAAGCCGGCACCCGGTGTGCTGGCGGCGATCGCGGCGGCCGACGCGGTGCTGCTCGCGCCGTCGAATCCGGTCGTGAGCATCGGCACGATCCTTGCCGTGCCGGGCATCTTGGCGGCGCTGCGGACGACGGAGGCACGGGTGGTCGGGTTGTCGCCGATCGTCGCGGACCGGCCTGTGCGCGGCATGGCGGACGCGTGCCTGACCGCGATCGGCGTGCCGACGACGGCCGAAGCCGTCGGCCGGCATCTGGGCTCCCGCAAGGATTCCGCCGAAGGCGTGTTGGACGGCTGGCTCGTGCACACGGACGATGTCGCGGACGTGCCTGGGGTCGAAGTGCGGGCGGTGCCACTTTTGATGACCACCACCGAGGCCACAGCGGCTATGGCGGTGGCGGCTTTCGATCTGGCGGGTGTCAAAGCATGAGTGATCACGCCAGTCCGTCACTGGAACTGTTGCCGATCAACGGACTGCCCGAGTTCCGGCCCGGTGACGATCTTGCCGGTGCGATCGCGGCGGCGGCGCCCTGGCTGCGTGACCGGGATGTGTTGGTGGTGACCAGCAAGGCGATCTCCAAGGTGGAGGGCAGGCTGGTCGAGGTGCCGACCGACCAGGCGGGCCGGGAGGCGGCGCGGCGGGCGCTGGTGACCAGCGAGGCGGTCCGGATCGTCTCGCGGTTCAACAACTTCGTGATCACCGAGAACGCGCTGGGCATCGTGCAGGCGGCCAGCGGTGTCGACAACTCCAACGTCGCGGTCGGCGAGCTGGCGCTGTTGCCGGTGGACCCGGACGACTCGGCACGGCGGCTGCGGGCGGCGCTGCGGCAGCTGCTCGGCGTGGACATCGCGGTGGTGATCACCGACACGATGGGCCGGGCGTGGCGGATCGGCCAGACCGACACGGCGATCGGCGCGGCCGGCCTGACCGTGCTGCACCGCTACGCCGGCACGGTCGACCAGCAGGGCAACGAGCTGGCCGTCACCGAGATCGCGATGGCCGACGAGATCGCGGCGGCCGCCGACCTTGTCAAGGGCAAGCTGGGCGGTGTGCCGGCGGCCGTGGTTCGCGGCCTCACGCCGGTCGACGACGGTTCGACGGCGCGGGACCTGGTCCGGCCGGTGGACGAGGACCTGTTCCGGTTGGGCGCCAACGAGGCCGTCGAGCAGGGCCGCAGGGAGGCCGTGCTGCTGCGGCGTTCCGTGCGCGCGTTCGCGCCGACGCCGGTGGACCCGGACGCGCTGCGCCGGGCCGTCGGCGCCGCATTGACCGCGCCGGCGCCGCACCACACCCGCCCGGTGCGGTTCGTCTGGGTGCGCAGCCGTCCACTTCGGACCAAACTGTTGGACGAGATGGGCGCCGCGTGGCGGTCGGACCTGCGTGGCGACGGTTTCGCCTCGGACCGGATCGACCGGCGGGTGGCACGGGGCGACCTGCTGTACGGCGCGACCGAGATCGTGCTGCCGTTCCTGGTGCCGGACGGCGCGCACACCTACCCGGACGCGCGCCGCAATGCCGCCGAGCACACGATGTTCACGGTCGCGGCCGGTGGCGCCGTGCAGGGCCTGCTGGTGGCGCTCGCGGTCGAGGGGCTCGGCTCGTGCTGGGTGTCGTCCACGATCTTCGCGGCCGACGTGGTGCGCGCGGTGCTCGACCTGCCGGCGGACTGGGAGCCGCTTGGCGCGGTCGCGGTCGGCCACCCGGCGGACGGCCCGCTGACCCCGCGCGCACCGAGGGATCTCGGCGAGGGCCTCACGGAGCTATGACCCTGCACGCGGACGCACTGGCCACAATGGACGGATGGCGGCCAACGGGTCATGGCCAGGAATCGTTGCGGCAGGCCCTGTTGGCGTTCATCGGCGCCCGGCCGGACGCGTGCCAGCGGTCCTGCGTGCCGGGCCACATCACGGCGTCCGCGCTGGTACTGGACCACGCGGGCGAGCGGACGCTCCTGACGCTGCACCCGAGGGTCGGCCTGTGGCTGCAGCTCGGCGGGCACTGCGAGCCGGCCGACCGCACCCTCGTCGGCGCCGCCCTGCGGGAGGCGACCGAGGAGTCCGGCATCGCAGGCCTCACGATCGAACCGGGGCCGCTGCACGTCGACGTCCACCCGGTGACGTGCTCGCTCGGCGTGCCGACCCGGCACCTCGACGTGCGGTTCCTGGTGCGCGCACCGGAAGGCGCACAACCGGTCCGCAGCGACGAGTCGCTCGACCTGCGCTGGTGGCCGCTTGCCGCGCTGCCGCACGACGGGCTCGACGACATGGTGGCCGCGGCGCGGCTCAGAACCGCCGGTAGTCGCGCGGGCTGAACCGCGGCCCGAACCGCTGCATCCGCACCCCGGACGCCTCGATGTAGCGCACCGCCCGCTGCCGCTGCGGCGCGTACGGCGCCAGTACCTCGGCCATCCCGGCATCGTCCAGCCGGTGCCCGACGAGGGCCGTGCCGACAAGGTGCGGAACGTGCAGGTCGCCGAAGCTGACCGCGTCCGGGTCGCCCCAGGCCCGCTGCGCCACCTCGGCCGCCGTCCACACGCCGATGCCGGGCACCCGCCGCAGCAGGTCGCGGCCCTCCTGTCCGGCGAGATTCACCGCGCGCTCCATGGCATGCGCGACCTGGGCGGCGGCGATCAGGGTGCGCCGCCGCTGGCCGTCCACGCCGGCCTTGTGCCAGTCCCAGTCCGGCAGGCGCAGCAGCGTCCGCGCGGTCGGCGGCACGTGCAGGCCGCGCGGCACGGGGCCGGGCGCGGCCTCGCCGAACCGCATCGCGAGGTCCCGCCAGGACCGGTGCGCCTCCATGCCGGTCACCTTCTGCTCGAGCACGGCGGCAACCAGCACGTCCCACACCCGGCCGGTGGCACCGAGACGGAGTCCGGGCAAGCGACGGCGGGTGGTGGCGACGACCGGGTGCTGCGCGGTGAGATCGGTGTCGTCGTCGGCAGCGCCGAGCAGGGCCGGCAGGCCGTCCAGCAGCCA
>DATBCR010000561.1:0-3203 GCA_036270375.1 Pseudonocardiaceae bacterium
GAAGGCGCTTCTCGAAGTAGCCACCGATGGTACGGCGGGGAATCTCTCCCTGACGCATCAGCAGAGTGTCAGAACCGTTGTTTGTCAATCCACCGAACAATAGCTCAGATAGGTTGGCCTGCGGGCACATGTCGATAGCAAGTATGCGTTTGTCTGGATGTTGATGAGCAAAGAAGGTCAGGCTCTGGAAGGCCAGGCTAGTCTTTCCGGTCCCACCCTTGTTATTCCAGTAGGCGTAAGTGATCACAGCTATGCTCCTGGGCCGCGAGACGGACCATCCGGCCAGCGGCGTGGCCAGACGGTACCAGACCACGTCCGCTGAGGACGCGTCGCGGGCCGTTATGGTCACCGGCGGTCGGTCGATCCAGTGACCTGCGCTTGCCTACTGCTCCGCGTCGCTACGAACACAGCGACGCAGCGGGCGAAGATCGACAAGGGGGCCAGTGGCAACTACGGCGCGGTTCGTGTTGTGTTGCATCAGGCCCGATGTCCTCGGCAACAGCAACCTTCACCCAGCGGTGATGCTCGGCCCGCCGCACTCCCACTCCGCGGGAACCGAGGCGCCGCCACTGACGGTGTAGGAGCCTCCCACGATGTCACCGTCCGTGAGGACGACCGGGACGATCGACTGAGCGTTGGCCGGCGCGGCCAGTCGTCCGATCAACTGGCCCTGCTGCCACAGGCCGTACTGCTGGCCGCCGGCCGTCGACTCGCCAAGGACGGTGTCGTTCGCGTTGATCCGCAACACCCGTGAGTACGTCGCGACGTCCGGCAGCGTGCGGATCACATTGCCGGCGGTGTCCCACTCGACGATCGTGCTGCCGGCCGAACCACCAGAGAAACCAAGGATCCGGCCCCCGCGGATGTCGAACACCTCCGTCGAGTCACCCGGCTTCACCGGCGTAAGGGCGGTCGGGGTGCCGTCGGGAGCCCAGACATACGCGTTCGGGACGCCGTTGTAGGAGGCGATGTAACCGTCGTCCTCAATGTAGGGAATACCAGCCCAATCAACATTGCCGGGTATCGGCAGTGCTCGCGGATTGCTGGGCCGGCCGGCCGGCCAGACGACGAACACGTTCGTGCCGTTGTTCTCCAACGCGGTGCCGACGACGTCTCCGTTGGCGTTGATCCCGTACGCCACCAGCTCGCTCGCACTGGCGAACGGCGCGGTCAGCCCCTCGTACCCGCCATTGTGATAAAGGACCGGCACCTCGAAGCTGCCAAGACTCTCCTCACCCACGGCATCGCCAGCACTGTCGATGCCGCTCAGTTGGGTGTTGCGGCTGTTCGCGGCGTATCCCAGCAGATGCGGCGTTCCGTTCTGCCACACGATGCCCTGGCCAGGGCCGCCGACGCGGGTGTAGGCCGTGCCGACGAACGTCAACTGACCGTCGGAGCCGTTCACCGTGGCGGACACGATTCCCGCCGGTAACGGCAGGTCCGACTCGACCCACGTGCACTCGCTCGTCGTCGCGTGCGCGACCGCCGGCAGCGCGGTCGCGGCTAGTACCACGCCGGCAACCGCAAGACGCCAACTGGCTGATCTCATCCGCTGCCCCCTGATGCCGTGGCAAGACACCGAATGCTCCTCATGAGCGTAGCGAGGGTAGTCGCCGGCCAATACGTCCGAACACCGTATTTCCATTGCGGCCAGCGAGGAATCGAGCCGCACAGCGCCTCAGCGCCGCCGCCGAGGTCGGCCAGAACCTGACCGAGGCCGAGGGCACACGCTCGTAGCAGCTCTCCAGCCATCGGCCCAACCCTATCGGAACTGTCCACAGTGGTCTCGGTAGTGCCCGGGACGATGCACTGACGTGCGGCGGGCGCTCGCCGTTCGTACCGGTGCCCACCACGGCCAGCACGAGCAGGGCGGCGCCGAACCAGACGTAGCCGTTGCCGGTCAGCTGCTCGATGACGTTCCAGTGTTGTTCGGCCGTACCGCCGCGTGGCCACCACCACTGCGGCGCCACCATGGCCAGCACTCCCCCGCCCAGCGCGACGGGCATTCGACGCGGGAGTACAGCAAAGGCGGGCAGCACGACCACGATCCACACCCAGTGGTGTGACCACGAGATCGGTGAGACCAGCAGCCCGCACACCGCGTTCAGACTCAGCGCCAGGACCTGTCGCCGCGCGGCGAGCGCCCGGTGCATGCCCAGCACGGTCACGGTCACCGTCAGAGCGACCAGCGCGAGCCACGACGCCGGCGACGCGACGCCCAACCGGCTGAGCACGCCGAGCAGCGACTGGTCGCCTGCGTACCACGGTTGGCCGACCCGCGTGTCGTCGAACGCCAGGCCGGTCCAGTACCGGATGGAATCGTTGCGGGCGAACAGGAAACCGAGGCCAGAAGTGACTACAAAGGACAGTCCGGCGGTCAGTGCGGCCCGTCGGTCACGGCGCAGCAGCAGGTACAGCACGAACACGGCCGGAGTCAGCTTGATCGCCGCGGCAACACCGATCAACAGGCCACGCGGCCAGCGCGGCCGCCGCACCAGCACGTCCGCCACGACCAGCGCCATCACCAGCACATCGACCTGTCCGGCGTAGATGGCGGTGCGCACGGGCTCGATCACCTCGGCGGCCAGCAACAGCGCGCCGAACACCGGCCACCGGCGCCGCCCGGTAGGCAGCGTCCCCAACGAACGCAGCACGGCGAACAACACCGTCGCCAGCAGCCCGACGGTGAGCAGCGTCATCGCAAGGCACGCCAGCCAGTACGGCACCAACGCAAACGGCACCAGCAGCAGCGCCGCGAACGGCGGGTACGTGAACGGCAGGTGCTGGCCGTCGCCGGTCAGCGGGAGCGTGCCGTAGAGATCGCCGCCGTGCAGCAGCGCGGTCGCGCCGAGCCGGTACACGTCCAGATCGACCCGGTACGCGGGAAACCGCGGACCGCGTGGTCCGATCGATACCAGCAGCGGCACCAGAACGACAGCCTGTAGGACGAGCAGCGCCCCGAGGCCGCGCCGCCGATCACGGATCACCATGCCCGCCAGGAGTACCGACACGGTCATCCACACCGGCTAAGCGCGACGCTTATGTGATCCTTATCCGTGACCTGATGGGCTTCGCGGTGACGGACGGGGGTGTGCGGTGCGCGTGTTGATCGCCGAGGACGAGCGGCAGTTGGCCGACGCGCTCGCGACCGGTCTGCGGCACCAGGGCATGGCGGTGGACGTCTGTTACGACGGGGACGCCGC
>DATBCR010000562.1:0-1716 GCA_036270375.1 Pseudonocardiaceae bacterium
AGTCGTGTTCATCTTATCAACTAAGAGGCTTAATGGCTGATTCGCTTCCGCATGGAGACATGATAGCCGCCCAGCGCACGAGGACGCGCACCCACAATATTGTCATGTCGTCCGGGTGATGCCGTGCCGCGTTTACGGGTCGGATCGGATCTTCGCAACGCACTCGCGGAAGCGCGCTGACGTGCGGTTCTTTTGGCGTCCCGTGTCCGGTAACGGGCGGCGTGCCTGCGACTACTCTCGATCCGGTGACAGCGGTTGAACTCGGGATACCCGTGGTGCCCGGCGCGCCGGGCGCGCAGGACGACCCGGCGCGCCCCGCTTCGCCCCTGCTGATCGACCGGTTCGGCCGGGTCGCGACCGACCTGCGGGTGTCCCTGACCGACCGGTGCAACCTGCGCTGTACCTACTGCATGCCGGCCGACGGGCTGGACTGGCTGCCCGGGCCGGAACTGCTCAGCGACACCGAACTCGTCCGATTGATCGGGATCGCCGTCACCCGGCTGGGGATCACCAACATCCGGTTCACCGGCGGTGAGCCGCTGCTCCGGCGCGGGCTCGTCGACGTGATCGCGGCCACGTCCACAATGGAGCCACGACCACGGATCTCCATGACCACCAACGGTATCGGCCTCGCACGACGCGCCGGCGAGCTGGCCGCGGCCGGGCTGGACCGGGTGAACGTGTCACTCGACACGCTCCGTGCCGACCGGTTCGTCCGGATCACCCGGCGTGACCGGCTGGCCGACGTACTGGCCGGGCTGGCTGCCGCGCATGCCGCCGGGCTACGACCCGTGAAGGTGAACGCGGTGCTGCTGCGCGGGATCAACGACGACGAGGCGATCGACCTGCTGCGCTACTGCGTCGCGCACGGCTACCAGCTCCGGTTCATCGAGCAGATGCCGCTTGACCCGCAGCACGGCTGGGATCGGGCAAGCCTTGTCACCGCCGACGAGATACTTACCGTGCTGCACAAGGGTTTCGAGCTGACGCCGAGCGAGACACCGCGCGGCTCGGCGCCGGCCGAACGGTGGCGGGTGGACGGCGGCACGGCCGAGGTCGGCGTGATCGGCTCGGTTACCCGGCCGTTCTGCGAGGACTGCGACCGGGCCCGGCTCACGGCCGACGGCCAGCTGCGCAACTGCCTGTTCAGCCAGACCGAGACCGATCTGCGCGGCCCGTTGCGGGACGGCGCGGACGATGCCGAGCTGGCGGAGTTGTGGCGCGGCGGGATGTGGACCAAACTCGCCGGTCACCAGATCAACGAAACCGGCTTCGCACAACCGATCCGGCCGATGAGCGCGATCGGCGGATAGGCCACACAGGACGGTTACACACAGGACAGTGAGGTGTGCCTTGACGGACACGCGGTGCGAGACGAGGACCGTGTTGGTCCGCTACTTCGCCGGGGCGCGGGCCGCCGCCGGCGTGGCCCAGGAGCACGTCGAGATCGGGCCGGCGGGCCGTGTCGCGGACGTGTTGGCGGCCGTCGCGCGTCGCCCGGAACTCGTGCGGGTGCTGCCGTCGTGCAGCGTTCTGCTGGACGGGGTGGCCGTGCACGACCACGCCACCGAGGTGCCCGACGGCGGCGAACTGGACGTCCTGCCGCCCTTCGCGGGCGGCTGAATCGGACATTTTGTCGCCGCCGCGCCATGGTGAAACGACTCGCAAACAGGTGAGCCAGGTCTCACGAAAGGCTCACTTTCCGTGATCGAAGCC
>DATBCR010000563.1:0-2925 GCA_036270375.1 Pseudonocardiaceae bacterium
CACCCCGTTCGACGACCTGCTCGGCGAACGGGGTGCCAATGCCTGACACACTTGTACCACTGCGGACGACCGGCGCCAGGACACCGTTGTACTGCGTGCACTCCGCGTCCGGCTCGGCCTACTCCTACATGCCGCTGTTGCCACTGCTTGACGACGACCAACCGCTGTACGGCCTTGAAGCGCCTGGGTTCGAGGACGAGGACGAGAAACCGCTGACCACGGTGGCCGAACTGGCCGACGCGCATCTCAAGGCCATCAACGACAACACACCGAGCGGACCCGTGTACCTGCTCGGCTGGTCCATGGGCGGCGTCATCGGCTACCACATGGCACAACGGCTGCGCGCCGCCGGTGTCGACGTGCCCATGCTGATCACCGTCGACACGCCGGTCCCGGTACCGTGGCCCTTCCCCGCCCGCCGCCCGATGGTGCGGCGGTTCGCGGGTGACCTGACCGGCGCGGCGCTGCTGTCCGACCAGCACGTACTTGACGATTTTCTGGCCGCCAGATCCGAGGACGAACCGATCGAGGACACGTTCGCCGCACTGACGGACGCCGGCCTGATTCCCGTCGAACTCGACCCGGAATCCCTGGCGCAGCGATACGCCGTGTTCCACGCCAACATCGTCGCGCTACACGTCTACAGTCCAACCGCCGGCTATCCGGGCCCGATGGTCAACATCCACGCCAGCCAGTCGGCACCGGACGAGGCAATGGGTGACTGGTCCACCTTCTCGGCCAATGTCACAACCCACGTCGTGCCCGGCGACCATTACACGATCTGGCAGGGCGAAGGCCTCATCGCACTGGCGGCCGTCATCCGCGACGCACTCAGTTGACCCGGGGAATGGTGGTGTAGCGACGAGTGCCGGCCCGAGACCGCAACAATTCGGCGACCTCGCCCACCGTTCCCCTTGTCAACACGTCACGAACCGACAGGTCCGCGTCGAACCGCCGCCGCAGCCGACTCACCACCTGAGTCGCGGCCAGCGACCCGCCGCCGAGCGCGGTGAACCCGGCATGCACGGCGGGCAGCTCGGCCAGACCGAGCACCTTGGCCCAGACCTCGGCCACCGCATCCGTGAACTCGTCCGATGTGGACACCGCGGCAGGCATCGGTGAAGCGGCAGGCATCGGTGCGGCGGCGAGTTCCGCGAGCCGATTCCGGTCAACCTTTCCGTTGCTGTTCACCGGAATCGCACCGATCAATCGAATCTCGGCCGGCACCGACGTCCGGTGCAGCGTAGCCCGCAACCGCTCCGGCAACTCGGCGATGACCGCTTCAGGCTCAGCGGTCGAAGGGTCGACGACCACGAACGCGGCCAATGCGACCGCCCGACCGGAATCGTCCCGCAACGGCAGCACCGCCGCCTGCCGGACCCGTTCGTCGGCCTCGATCGCGGCCTGGATCTCACCCAACTCGATCCGCACACCGTCGATCTTGACCTGGTGGTCCAGCCGACCGAGCAACTCGATCGTGCCGTCGCCCCGCAGCCGCGCCGCATCGCCGGTCCGATACATCCGCGCACCCGGCCGATCCGTGAACGGGTCGAGAACGAACTTGGCCGCCGTCAACTCGGGTCGCCCGTCATAACCCCACCCGACACCGACACCACCCAACACCAGCTCACCGATCTGCTCGACCCCGGTGTCCCGGTTGTGCTGATCGACGACGTGCGCGGTCTGGTTGGTCAGCGGCCGACCGTACGGGATCGCCCGCACATGCCGCTCCCCCGCGGCCACCCGATAGATCACGCTGTCCACCGAAACCTCGGTCGCCCCGCCGAGACTGTAGAACTCCGCACCGGGAAACACCCGCTGCACCCGTTCCGGCTGGTCAACCGGAATCCAGTCGCCACCGAGTATTAACAGCCGCATCGACGAGGCGTCCGCCCGCTCCGGCAACAGGTTGAGCAGCAACGTCAACGCGGACGGCACCGAATGCCACAGCGTGACATGCTCATCGGTGAGCAGCCGCGCCCAGTGCTCCACGTCGTACTCCTGCCCACGCGCCGGCAACACCACCGTCGCCCCGGCCGCGAGCGTGCCGAACACGTCGTACACCGACAGGTCGAAACTGGGTGAGGACACGACGAGCATCCGATCACCCGGACCGAACCCGAACCGCTCGTTGAGATCCGCGATCATGTTCGTCCGACCGGCATGATCCAGCAGCGCGCCCTTGGGCTCACCGGTGGAACCGGACGTGAAGATCACATAGGCGAGGTCCGTCCCGGTCGCCGGCCCGGCCACCCTCGGCCGCGCGACCAGCTCCGCACACGGCGGCACCGTGATCCACGAGTCGGTCAGCGACGCGGCCACATCCGTGAACTCGTGGTCGGCCAACAACATCGTGACCCGACCGACCCGGAACAGTATGCGCAGCCGCTGGATGGGCAGCACCGGGTCCAGCGGCACGTACGCCGCACCCGACTTCAGTATGGCCAGCGCCGCCACGACGAACTCGGCACTCCGCGTCGCCAGGATCCCGACGTGCATCCCGGGCACGACACCGGTGAGCCGCTCGGCCAACCCGTTGGCCAGCCCGTCCAACTCGGCGAACGACAATCGGGTCGCGCCCTGAATCACGGCGAGCGCGTCCGGATCGCGGTCGACGGCGGCCTCGACGAGCTGGTGGATGCACGGCGGATGCACGAGCGCACGAGTGGTGTCGTTGAGGGCCGTGACGAGCTGCTTCTCCTGCGCCGTACGGTGATCCACCTCGGCGATGGCGACACCGGGAGTGGACGTCGCCGCGGTCAGGAACGCCAGGTAGTGCGCGGCGATCCGGTCCAGCGCGGCCGGATCACGTGGCTGGGCGGCACAGTGGATGGTCAGGCCACCGTCGAACACGAACGTGAGGGCGGTGTCACCGGGTTCCGGATCGAGCGTCACGCGGAGATCGGACTCCGAGCCGACCACGGT
>DATBCR010000564.1:0-4130 GCA_036270375.1 Pseudonocardiaceae bacterium
GCCCGCACACCCCCTGCTCGATCTTCATCCACACCGGGAACGTGCCGGGCAACGCGATGATGACCGCGATCGCCACCACCATCGCCGCGGACACGATCCGCAGCCGGAGATACGCCCGGCGGGAACCGCGGGCCGCGCGGACCGTGAATGCGTACGCCAGCAGGGAACTGAGCACGACGATCGTGCCGCGCACCCAGACGGCCGAGTTCACCAGCGATGTGTGGTTGTGGAGCAGGACGATCGCGACGAGCGTGAGCACGCTGATGCCCAGGTAGCCGCTGACGAGCAACCGGACGCCGCGAAGTGCGGGGGTGGCATCGGTTGTCGCGACTGACTGTTTACTCATGGTGTTCCTTCCCTGGGTTGGTGCCATGAGCGTCGCAATTCAGGCAGGTGGCGCACATCGCCTGATCTCCCGAGCGGACGGCTGAACCGCCGGCTCCCTCGGGCGGCTGAGCCGGATCCACCGATCGGTTGACCCGCGCCCGATGCCGGGGGTCGGCTCAGGGTCGGCTCGGGGGTATCCCGGATGCCCGCCTTACCGCCCAATCGACAAGATCCTCGGTGTCAGGGTTGGGAGTTGGGGAGAGGGTTGGCATGTTCGGTCGAATCAGCGGGTGGTGCTACCAGCACCGGATCATCGTGTTAGTGGTGTGGATCGCGGTGTTGGGTGCTGGGTTCGCGGCCAGCGGGCCGGTCTTCAACGCGTTGGGGGAGAAGACATCGGCGAACTTCGAGTCGGCGGTCGGCAGCCAGCTCATCGATGACAACAACGTCGACCTAGGCACTGTCGTCGCGGTGCTGGACCACGTGGACCCGGCGTCCGCGGCGACGATGGCCGCAGTGGGCGCGGCGGAGCGGGACCTGAAGGGCCAGAACGGGGTTCGGGCCGTCGACGACCCCTACAACAGCGGCCCGGACGGCACGAAGCTCGTCGCGTCCGACCGGCGCGCGGTGATGGTGATCGCGCACATCGCGCGGAACGTGCCGAGCGACCAGCGGCACACGGTCGAGGACGCGGCGCAGGCACGGCTGCGGGCGCTGGCCGGGGCTCTGCCCGGGTCGCAGGTGCAGGTAGGCGGTGATCTGCTGCTGAACCGGGAGATCAACGCGACCGTGCAGAGCGACCTGAGCCGGGCCGAGCTGATCTCGCTGCCGATCACGTTGCTGTTCATGGTGTTGGTGTTCGGTGGTTTCGTCGCGGCGGGGCTGCCGGTGATCGGTGCGGTCGCGTCGATCGGCGCGGCGATGCTCGGGCTGTGGGGGCTGTCCACGTTCGCCGCGCTGGACAACAACACCGTCACCGTGACGACGTTGCTCGGACTCGGGCTGTCGATCGACTACGGCCTGTTGTTGTTGTCCCGGCACCGGGACGAGCTGGCGAAGGGGCGGTCGCGGCTGGACGCGGTGCGGGTCGCCGGGTCCACGGCCGGTCGGACCATCGCGTTCTCCGCGCTCACCGTGGCCGCCGCGCTCGGTGGCCTGCTGGTGGTGGATGTTCCGTTCCTGCAGGCGATCGGGGCCGCCGGGCTGTCCGTCGCGCTGCTCACCATGTGTGCCGCGCTGACATTGGTGCCGGCGCTGATCCGGTTGGCCGGCAAGTGGATCAAGCCGGCGCGGCACGTGGACGGCAGCAAGGAAGGCCTGTTCGCGCGGCTTGCCGGTGGGGTGCAACGGCATCCGGTCGCGGTGCTCGGGGTGACCGGGCTGGCACTGGTCATCGCGATCCTGCCGGTGCTCGGCGTCAAGATCACCGATCCGCAGCTGCAGGGCATCCCGACGTCCATCGAGTCACGGCGGGTCGTGGACATCAGCGTCGAACGGTTCGGCCAGCCGGAGACGGCGGCGGCGGTTGTCGTGGCACCCGCCTCCACGCAGGCCCTGAACTCTTGGGCGGCCAGCCAACGCGGTGACCCGGGCGTGGTGCGGGTCGGCGCCGCGCAGGAGGTCGGCGGCGGGCTGTCGACGGTGGCGTTCCAGGTGTCCGGCGATCCGGCCGGCGAGCAGGCTCGGGCACTCGTCACCACGTTGCGGGCGGACCGGCCGCAGGGCGTGCAGTCCTGGGTGACCGGTACCGGCGCGAGCTTCAAGGACGAACTCGACCAGCTCGACAGCGGCCTGCCGTTGGCCATCGGGGTGAGCGTGGCGGCGATGCTTCTGTTGCTGTTCCTGATGACCGGGTCCGCGGTGATCCCACTCAAGGCGCTGCTGATGAACCTGATCTCCACCGGCGCCACGTTCGGCATCATGGTCGCGGTGTTCCAACACGGTTTCCTGTCCGGGCCGCTCGGCCTGCTCGTCACCGACGGGCTCAATCCGATCAACCTGGTCGTGGTGTTCGCCTTCGCGTTCGGGCTGTCGATGGACTACGAGATGTTCCTGCTGTCCCGGATCAAGGAGCAGCACGACGCGGGCGCGCCCAACGATGTCGCGGTACGCGAAGGGTTGCGGCGCTCGGCGCGGATCATTACGTCGGCGGCCGCGTGCATGCTTATCGTGTTCGCCTGCTTCATTCCGGCGCACATCTCGGACATCCAGCAGATCGGCCTCGGTCTCGTACTGGCGGTCCTGATCGACGCGACGATCGTGCGCTGCCTGCTGGTGCCGGCCACGATGACCCTGCTCGGCCGGTTCAACTGGTGGGCACCGCGCTGGATGACCGCCCTGCACAAGCGAATCGGCCTGCACGAGGAGCCGGCGCGGGTGGATCCGCCGCGCCAGGTGGAAAGCCCGGTGCTGACGAACTAGAGATCAGCCTGCCAGTCCCGCCCCGGGCCGTCGAACCAGATCCACTGGCGGCCCGGGGTCACTGTCAGCCGGAGGTCCTCCAGTTTCGGTTGGCCGAGGTCGGTCCAGGTCTGGTGCATCCGCGCCAAGTTGGTCCACAGCCGGGTCGGGCCGGCCTGCCAGACCTGGCGGGGGCCGGTGTACGGCGGGATGTCCGGATCGGGCTCGACGACGTGGGGGCGGGTCTCGCGCATCCGCCTGCGTTCCTGCTCGACCCGTTCGATCTCGACCCAGGAACCGTTGTGGTCGGTGATGAAGTAGCGGTCGCCGTCGGGGTACGGGGTCATGCCGACGGTGAGCTCCCGCCGTCCGATGGTCGTCAGGAACATCAACCACAGCACGCCCGGTCCCCACAGTTGTTCGGGATCGAGTGTCGTGATCGACTCGTCTGCCGTGGCCCGGTCGTAGGTCTCGCCGACGCGTCCGGGGAGAGCCATCACCCTTCTGCTGGACGGAATCGTGGCCCAGCCGAAGGGGAAGAAATGGCCAACCAGCCGATCCGCTTCCCGTCGCAGCACGACGCGACCGCCCGCGGACCGGCCGAACGACACGTCGACCGAGATCAGGCCGCCGGGCACGAGTTGTTCGGCCAGGTCCCACGGCACGTGCGTCACCTCGTCGGTGAGCAGGATCCGGTCGTACGGGCCGTGTGCCGGCAGCCGGTCGCCGACGGCCAGGTGCGGCCGGTGGCCGATGTCGGCAAGGCGGGCGCGTACGTCCTCGACGGCGGCGGGCTCGGAGTCAACCGCGAACGTCGCGTCGTCGCCGAGCACCCGCGTGAGCAGGGCGGTGCTGTAGCCGTGTTCCAGGCCGATCTCCAACACCCGTTGTCCTGGTTGGATGTCCAGATCCTCGAGCACGCCGGCCACCACCGACGGCGCGCGGATGTGGACGAGGGCGTTCGGCAGCGGTTGCACGGCCGGGAACAGCATCATGTCCCGGTAGGCGTCGCGCACCAGGTCGACGGCTTCATCGCGCCCAGTTTTGAAGGCCGGCACCAGCGCATGCCGTGGTGTCGCGGCGATCGCGTCCCGCCAGCGCGGCGACACGGGTCCCTGTACGGACGTCGCGAGTTCCGTCGCCAGTTCCTGCCAGGTGGTGGTCATGTCGGTCACAGCTCCTCTTGCCATTGGCGGCCGGAGCCGTCGAACCAGAGCCACTGGCGGTCGGGGGTGACCGTCAGGCTGATGTCCTCGTGTTCTGGCTCGCCGAGTTCGGCCCAGATCTGGTGTGCCCGCTCGAATTCGGTCCACAGTCGGCGTTGGCCGCCCTGCCAGACCCGTCGTGGGCCGGGGGTGGGCGGGTCGTCGGAGTTCGGCCCCGGTCGGCGTTCGTGGCCGGTC
>DATBCR010000565.1:0-1845 GCA_036270375.1 Pseudonocardiaceae bacterium
TCGGCCTGCTGAGCCTGGGGATGTTCGTTCGGCGCCTGGCACCGTCGCTGCGCCCGGTGCTGTCGGTCGCGTTCGCCGCCGTGCCGCTGGCCGGGGCCGAGGCGCTGGACGCCGCGTTCGGCGGGAGTGGGCTCGACGGGGTCACGTTGGGCCCTGCGGCCTGGTTCACCGGACTGGCGTTGCTCACCAGCGCCGTCGCTTCGGTCTGTGCCGGGCTGGCCGGTGGTGTCGAGCGCGACGACGTCGACGTCACCTTGGTGACCACCGAGCGGACGGTGCTCGTCCCGTCGGTGCTGGGCGTGCTGCTCGCCATCGGCGCGTTCGGCCTGCCGGTGGTCCGTGCGCAGGGTTACGCCGAAGCCGGCATCGTGACGAACTTCCAGGTCACCTCGTGGGGTTTGTTGGTCGCGCTGATCACCGTGGTGACCGCTGGTCTGGTCGCGCCGCGCAGTCGGCCGGCGCGGGCGGCGGGGATGTTGATCGGTGCCGCGGCCGTGCTGCTCGTTCGGGTGCTGGAATATCCGCTCACCAGCGGTCGGATCGTCAACTCGTCGACCGGCCTCGGCGCCTGGTTCGCGTTGGCGTCGTGCGTCGTCCTGCTCATCGCGGCGGGCGCGGCCGCGATGGCCGCGTGGCGGCAATCCGACGGGTCCGTGGGCCGGACTGCCGTCCGCGGCTGAGACGGCCTCGACCTGCTGAATCGAATCCGCGCCGTCCCGTTCCCCCGATCGAGGGGCAGCGGACGGGACGGAGGTCACATGCGCGCCGGACAGCGGTGGATCCTCGGTCCGGATGGCCTAACGTTGCGTTCGCGGTCCTCGATTCGGTGTCCTCGACGCTGTGTTTCTCAATGAAGGGTCCTCGAAAGAGGGAGGAGAGCCATGGTGGGTCAGACCACAGGTGCGAGCCCACGCGGCCGGGGTCACCGGATCAGGGTGGTGATGGCCAAGCCGGGTCTTGACGGACACGATCGCGGCGTCAAGGTCGTCGCACGGGCGCTGCGCGATGCCGGGGTCGAGGTCGTCTACACCGGGCTGCACCAGACACCCGAGCAGATCGTGGAGACCGCGCTGCAGGAGGATGCCGACGCAGTCGGCCTTTCCGTGCTCTCCGGCGCGCACATGACGCTGTTCGCGCGGGTTGTCGAACTGCTCGCCGAGCAGGGCGCGGACGATGTCGTCGTGTTCGGCGGCGGGATCATCCCGGACGAGGACATCCCGAAACTTGAGGCGCTCGGCGTCGCGAGAGTGTTCACGCCGGGGGCGACCACGCAGGAGATCGTGGCGTGGGTGCACGGTCATTTCGGAGTTCCGGACGAAGAAACCGAAGGCCAGTCCACCGTGGACAGTGCGGCCGAGGTCACCAACTGAGTGTCAGGCAGATGTCAGTAAGCACGGGCAACACATTCGACCGGCGGCTGAACCCGCCGGTACCAGCGTCGCGGCATTCGGTGAGCGAACTCACCACGGTGAGTGACGGAGTTCACCGATGGTCGTCGCCCTAGCGTCCATGCAGGTCGATAGGGTCGGCCCGTCCGACTGCAGTCCTCGGACGGCCGCCGGAGGCAACACAATCGTTCGTGTGGTGCTCGCGAGGCGAAGTCCCAGTTCAGTGAGCACGTAGTCAAGGAGACTCTGAGTGGACCTGTACGAGTACCAGGCGAAGGACCTCTTCGCTGCGCATTGTGTGCCGGTGTTGCCTGGCCAGGTGGTGACTGATGCCGAGCAGGCGCGGGTCGCCGCCGAGAGCATTGGTACCGCGGTGGTCGTCAAGGCGCAGGTGAAGACGGGCGGTCGGGGGAAGGCCGGCGGCGTGAAGCTGGCGGAGACGCCGGCGGAGGCCAAG
>DATBCR010000566.1:0-4341 GCA_036270375.1 Pseudonocardiaceae bacterium
CAGATCAACCACTTCGCGTCGGTGAACCTGGTCGGCTTCTACGACATCAGCCAGGCCATCGGCGGCGTGCCGGTGTGCCTGAACATGGCGGTGCACGACTCGTACTCGGGCGCGAACTTCCCGGCCGGCCAACAGACCATCGGCGGCGCACAGGCACTGGCCTTCGTGCGGCAGCGGCACGGCCTGCTCAACGGCGACCTGGACCGGATCAAGCGGCAGCAGGTGTTCATGGCGTCGATGGCGCACTCGGTGCTGTCCGCCGGCGTGCTGACCAACCGGACCAAACTGAACAACCTGATCACCGCGATCCAGAAGTCGATCACCCTCGACCAGGGCTGGGACGTGCTCAGCTTCGCGCAACAGTTGCAGGGCATGAGTTCCGGCAACATCCACTTCCTCACCATCCCGATCATCAGCATCACCCTCCCGACGCCGAGCGACGGCGACGCGGTCGAGGTGAGCCCGTCGGCGGTGCAGTCATTCGTGCAGACACAGGTGGCCAACTCGGACAACCCGCCGCAGCAGCAGGCCGCCGCGTCCACCGGCAAGACCGCGCCGACGACGGCGGCGCCCCCGGTGAACAACGGGACCATCACCGCCCAGGTGTACAACGCGACCGGTCGGCCGGGCCTGGCCGGCAAGGTGCTGCAAGCGTTGACGACACAGGGTTTCACGTCCGGCGGCACCGGCAATTCGGCCAGCCGGACGACGACGGTCATCGACTACGCGAGCGGTGACCAGGCCAGCGCACAGCGGGTCGCGACCGCACTCGGCGGCAACATCACGCTGGTGAACAGCAAGGTGGTGGCGGCGGGCACCATCCGTGTCTACGTCGGCAAGGACTACGCAGGCCCGCAGGGCTCGTCTGGCGCCACGAACGCGGGCGCGAGCACCGGCACCACGTCCACCGGCACGACGACGCCGGCCCCACCGGCGATCACCGCCGGCGCGACGAACTGCATCAACTGACCGGAAGCTTGTCCAGGAACTCGATCAGCAGGTCGTTGACGGTGTCGGGCGCCTCGTGGTGCGGGAAGTGCCCGACGCCCGCGAGTGAGTGGTAGACCGGCCGTGGCGCGAGCCAGTCCCTGGACGCCTGTGCCGTCGACTCCAACAGGTACGGGTCGACGGAACCGTGTAGCTGCAACGAAGGCATGGCGAGTCTTCGGTCGAGCTCCTCGGCGAAATGCCGTCCGTCCCCGCGCAACTGCGACCGCAGCGCCCACCGGAAGTACTCGAGCGAACTGTGCGCGACGCCCGGCACCCGCATCGCCGCGCGATCCGCCGACGCCACTTCGGCGAAGTCCGCGCTGACCGTCCATCGTGGACCGCCCCACCGCCGCAACAGTTTCTCCACCGCCGCCGCGTCATCCGCGACGAGGTCCCGTTCCGGCATGATCGGCAGCTGCGCCCGCAACACCTGCGCGATCGCCCGGCCCTGGCTGTCCACCCGCCGGAACACACTGCGCCGCGTCGCCCGGCGCAACGCAAGCGGATGCGGCGCGGACAACGCGGACACCGACCGGACCAACCGGGGATGCAGCGCGGCCACGGTCCACGCGATCATGCCGCCCCACGCGTGCCCGACGAGATGCGCCTTGGTCTGCCCGAGCGCCTTGATCAGCCCGGCGACGTCCCCGGCGAGCGTCCAGCCGTCGTAGCCCCGCGGTGGCTTGTCCGAGTCGCCGTAGCCGCGCAGGTCGACCGCGACCGCCCGGTAGCCCGCGTCGCTCAGCGCCGTGAGCTGCCGCCGCCACGCCCACCAGAACTCCGGAAACCCGTGCAGCAGCAACACCAGCGGCCCGCTGCCGGCCTCCGCGATGTGCAGGCGGATGCCGTTGGCCGACACGTCCCGGTGCGTCCACGGGCCCGGCAGGCGCACTGTCGACGGGTCGGGTGCCGGCGGCGCGACCCGCCCCTCAGAGCTCGCGCGGCTGGTCAGACTCACGGCGCTTCAGGACGGATGCGTTGTCCCGCATGGTGCTGATGGTCCGCCGCGGCGCGCGGATCCGGCGCACCCGCCGCAGGCCGAGCAGCCCGAACAGCCCGGCGCCCAACAGCATCGCGCCGGTGACGATCCCGAACCCGGCCGACTGCGGCAGCCAGATGGCGATGATCAGTGCGATGGTCACCAGCAGGAACGGCATGGTGAGCAACAGAAGTGTCAGCGCGACGAGGAAGAAGACGCTGCCGAGCAGGCCCTTCTTCAGCTCCGCCGTGATCTCCGACCGCGCCAGTTCCACCTCGGCCCGGATCAGTGTGGACAGGTGTGTCGTCGCGTCCCGGACCAGACCGCCGATCGACGCGTCGGCGTCGCGCTTCGGATCGTCCTCGGTCAGCGGGATCGAGCCGACCGGGGGCAGCCCGTCCCCGGTCCGGGTGCCGTTGGTGTGGTGCTGGGCGCTGGTCACGGAGGTCATCGTGCCACGCTGCCGACAGCCGTGCTGCCAGTGGCCCGATTCGCGTCGAGATCATCCGACGCGGACCGGGCCACCGTGGCCACGTGCATTGTGACGATTCAGTCGTCCAGTTCGGCCAGGGCCTGCTTGACCTTGTCCAGTTCGGCCTGCAGCTCGTCCATGCGTGCCTTGTGCTGTTCGCGGGCCGTGCTGATCACGGTCTCGATGGTGCCGGAGATGTCCGGGTGCAATTCCTTGGCGGCACGCGAAACCGCCGCCGCCGCGATCGACAGGCCCTGCACGACACGCTTGCCCGCGTGCGTCAGTTCGGCCTGCCAGTCGCCTTCCGCCGTGCCGGTCACGGTGAGGATCAGCTCGACCGTCCTGGTCTTCTTGGCCGTGCTCGCCTGCTTGCGCGGCCGGCCCCGCTTGGGGGTTTCGGCTTCCACGGTGGCTCCTGAGCCGTTGGTGGTGATCGGGGTCTCGTCCTGCGTCGACGAGTCGGAGTCGATGACGGTGTCCGTCGCGGTGTCCACTGCACTCCTACGAGTTTCGGAACGAGTCGGTCGGGGGGTCGACCACTAGCGTTGCGCACGGCCATGCTAGAACACCTGTTCGACCCCCTGGACGCGGGTGTGGGGTCGGTTGTCGAGCCGACCCCACACCCCGAAAAGCCCTGCTCAGTCCTCCGAGGCGCCCGCTCGCAGGCCATCGGAGATCAGGTCCATCACGGACGAGTCGGCCAGTGTCGTCACGTCGCCGACCGCGCGGTTCTCCGCGACGTCCCGCAGCAGCCGCCGCATGATCTTGCCGGACCGGGTCTTCGGCAGTTCCGGCACGACCATGATCTGCCGTGGCTTCGCGATCGGGCCGATCTCGTGCGACACGTGGTCGCGCAGCGCCTGGATCGCCTTCTCGCCCTTGGCCTCGTCCTGCGCGACGTCGCCACGCAGGATGACGAACGCCACGATGCCCTGCCCGGTGGTCGCGTCGGTGGCGCCGACAACCGCCGCCTCGGCCACCGTCGGGTGACTCACGAGCGCCGACTCCACTTCGGTGGTGGAGATCCGGTGGCCCGACACGTTCATCACGTCGTCCACCCGGCCGAGCAGCCACATGTCGCCGTCGGCGTCGTACTTCGCGCCGTCACCGGCGAAGTAGTAGCCCTTGTCGGCGAACCGAGCCCAGTAATTCTCCCGGTAGCGTTCGTCGTCGCCCCAGATGGTGCGCAGCATGCCCGGCCACGGCGCGTCCAGCACCAGGTAGCCACCGCCGCCGTGCGGCACGTCCTCGCCGGTCTCGGTCACGATCTTCGCGGAGATCCCGGGCAGCGGCTGTTGCGCGGAGCCCGGTTTGGTTGACGAGACACCGGGCAGCGGGGAGATCATGATGCCGCCGGTCTCGGTCTGCCACCAGGTGTCCACGATCGGCGTGTTGTTCCGGCCGATGTTCTCCCGGTACCACATCCAGGCTTCCGGGTTGATCGGCTCGCCGACACTGCCAAGCAGGCGCAGCGACGACAGGTCGCCCTTGGCGGGAACGTCCGCGCCCCACTTCATGAAGGTGCGGATGGTGGTCGGCGCGGTGTAGAGGATGGACACCTTGTACTTGGCCACGATGTCCCACCAGCGGCCCTGGTGCGGGGTGTCCGGCGTGCCCTCGTACATCACGGAGGTGGCGCCGTTGGCAAGCGGGCCGTAGACGATGTAACTGTGCCCGGTGACCCAGCCGACGTCCGCAGCGCACCAGTACACGTCGGTCTCCGGTTTGATGTCGAAGACGTTGCGGTGCGTGTAGGTGGCCTGGGTGAGGTAGCCGCCGGTGGTGTGCAGGATGCCCTTGGGCTTACCGGTGGTGCCCGAGGTGTAGAGGATGAACAGCGGGTGCTCGGCGTCGAACGCCTCCGGCGTGTGCTGGTCGGACTGCCGGTCGACGAGTTCGT
>DATBCR010000567.1:0-14476 GCA_036270375.1 Pseudonocardiaceae bacterium
CTACCTGACCGATGCAACGTCGCACCCCGGCTACGACCCGGCACGTCTGCTGGCGATGGATGACCTGCCGGACGAGGATATCCAGGCCGAGCCCTGTGGCCAGGAAGCACTGGCCCGCCTGCGAACGGGGTTGGGTGATCTTGGCAAGGCCCTCGTGATCGGCGCACCCGGCAGGATGGGCGGTGTCAACTACGCGCCACGATTGTCTGCTCAGGCGAAACGGGACGCACTCACCATCGCGACCGCCGAAGTCGAACGTCAGGCAGCGGATGCCGCCGCGCGGACCATCTGCTGGTTGTACTTCGTCGAAGGTATCGACGAGGTCGTCGACGACATCCTGCTCGAACAGCACTACACGCGTGTTGTCGTTGCCGCGGACTGCTACCTTCCGGTCAGGTGGACCAGCTTCGACGGCTATCTCGGGAGCTTCAGGTCTCGGCGGCGATGGGCGATTCGCCGCGAACTGACAGCGGCCGCCGACGCCGGTGTGTCCATAGATCTCCACGGCCCGGAGGTGCTCGGACCGGAACTCGCCGAATTGGAACTCCAGTGGCGTCACAAATACGGTCGGCAGGCGACGCTGGAACAGACCTTGTGCGACTACCAGGCGCTTCGCGAGCACATCGGGCCGGCGCTGCACGTCTTCGTCGCCCGGCAGGCGGGGCGGGCCATCGGATTCATCACTTTCCTGGAGGACGCAGGGGTATGGTGGGCCCGCTTCCCAGGATTCGACTACTCGGCGGAGCAACAACTCTACCTGTATTTCAACCTCCTGTTCTACCGTCCGATCCAGGTGGCGATGGATCGCCGGATCACCGCCATCTCGTACTCGATCAGCGCCTATGCGACGAAGTGCAGCCGAGGTTGTTCGCCGCGGCACCTCCTGGCCTATGTTCGCCTGCCCGACGGCGCCGATCTGGACTCCCATCTCAGGGTCGTCGATCGTGCACAGCGTCGCCGATTCGAGAGAATCGGCCGCAGATACTGACATCGCGGCGACGGCTGGCACGTATACGGGAACGTGGCGCCCTCGACGCGAGGGCGCCACGTTCCCGTTGTGGCCAACGCTCTCGTTACCCGACAGCGGTTCTCGGGCCGCCGGCGGACGTCGCCCGCTTCGGCTGACCGGCTCGGCTGGCGTGTCCCGCCGCGTTCGACGCGCTCGGGTCCAGGGTGTATTGGATGCTTCCCGAGGTGAAGGTGCAGTTTCCGGTGTCGACCATGTCCGTGAATGTGATCACGTAATTGCCGGGATTGGTGAAGGTGTGATCCACGGGTGGGTCGGTCGGGTTCGTGCTGCCTGCGAAGTTGAATACCTCTACCGGAGTGCCGTCGCCCCAGTCGATATCGGAGGTGAAGGTGCACGCCGATGTGTCACCGGTGTTCGTGAAGGCCACCTCGACAGTCGGGTTGGTGCTGTCGCACACCGATCCGAAGCCGGCGCCCCAGCCGCCGCTCCAGACACACTGGGCGTTGGAATCGACATTCATCGTGAGGGCGGCCTTGCCGTTCGCGCCAAGAGTGTCGGTCGCCTGCACGGTGAAGTCGCTCACGCCGTCGATGGTCGGGGTGCCGGATATCTCGCCCTGGTCGGAGAGTGTCAGGCCGTCGGGCAGTGCGCCGTCGGTGACCGACCAGGTATACGGTCCTGTCCCGCCGGTGGCCGCGAGCACCGTGTCGTACGACTGGCCGACGAACCCGGCCGGCAGGCTCGCGGTGGTGACCTTGACCGGGCACGAGGTGTAGAGCGTCCAGGGCCCCAGCTTTCCGTCGATCGACTTGGATGTCAGTGTCTTGAACCACAGGTTGAGTTCGGCGCTGACCGATCCGTCGAGTTCCGCCGTGAGCGTGATGCATGTCTGGGTGTTGACGGTGGTGGACGTGGCGACGAACTTCGGGCCGACGTCCACCTTGACGCCCGCGACGTCCAGCACCCGCACCGAGATCTCCGCGCCGAACGCGAGCGAGGCCTGCAGGGTCGCGCCGACGTTGACCGAGGTCACGTGTTGCCCGCCGTTGTTGATCAGCCGCAGCGACAGGTCGGGTTTGGTCTCAAAGCCGATGGTTCGGTAGAAGTGTTCTGTGACGTCGAAATTGCCGGTCGCGCTCGCGGTGAACGTCAGCGTGGGTTGCACGGTCACGACCACGGGGACACCGCCCGCCGGGAAGACCCACTTCAGCTCGAAAGCGTTCTGGAAGGCCGTTTTCAGCGTGCAGCTGACCTGACCGCTGACCGTCGCGGAGAACTCCACGACGGGCTCGGTGCTCATCGTGAACGCCGCGTGCGGGGTGCTGAACACGCCGAGGTCCAATGCGAAGTGGACCGACGTGTTCTCGAACGTCAGACTCGCGACCGCGACGGCAACACCGCTGGAGGTGCAGTCGAACGCGTTGGCGAAATTGAACCCACCGCCCCCAGGGCCGCCGGCCGGCTGCTTGAACCGGGGCAACGCATTCGACCCGGTCAGTGCGAGATCGGCGGGACCGTCGTATCCAAGGCTCATGCTGCTGTAGAGGCTGTCGAGCGTCGTCGGGGTGAGGGTCACACTCGTCGTGCCGTCGCTGTTGTGCGTCACGGCGGTGACCTGGCCGGTCGCGCCATCGGCGCTCGCCGCACCGGCCAGCACCACAACGCCGGCGCCGACCGCTGGCGCACCGACGCCCGCGCCGAGCACCACGACGGTGCCTGACGGGCCGGGATTGACCGCGACAACCTGGCTGGGCTGGAAGACGGTCGTGCCACCCGCGGGTTGGTCGGTGGCGTGTTCGGTGACTGTGCCGCCGGCCGTAAGGTCCGCTGTGAAGTAACCGGCGACGTCGAAGATCAGGTCGGCGCCCGCGAGCGTGTAGAGATCCACGCCGCCGTCCGAACCCAGCGGGCTAGTCGTCAGCGTCGCCTCGGTGTCCCCGGCGCCGGTCAGGTTCACGTTCGACGCCAACGGCCGCGCGACACCGGTCGGCCATACGGTCACATACCCCGAAGCCACCGTGTCGGTCACCGTCGTGTTGCCCACCACGGCCGCGACGTCCGCCGCACCGATCGGTGCCCGCCCGCGCAGTTGCAGCGGCACCGTGGCACCCGCAGCGGGTTCGCCGCCGACGTAACCGGTCTGGGTCGCGGTGCGTGTGTCGAGCAGTCGGCTCGGCTGGGTTGGCACGAACAGACCGGCCGAACTGTCCGTCGCGCTGCCGTCGGTGAAGTAGCCGTCCACGTCCACCACCACGTCGGCACCCGACTGGACGAACACGTCCACCACGCCGCCGGCGCCGACCGGAACCCAGACGGCGTTCGCCTTGGTCTGCCCCGCGACGGTCACATTGAGATTCGACGCCAGCGGCCGAGGCTGGCCGGCCGGCCACATCGTCACGAAGCCCGGGGCCGTGGCATCGGTGGCGGTCACGTTCAACGCGACGGCCGAAACCCCGCTCGCGGGAACGTTACCGGCCCCCGTCACCTGTACCGGGACCGTCGCATGTGGACCTGGCCGGCCGCCGCCGTACCCGATCTGTCCGGGCCCGCTGCGGGTGTCCAGTATCCGAGCCGGGGTGAGCGAGACGAGACGCCCAGCCGTCGACGATGTCGACGCCGTGAAATAGCCCTGGACGTCGGCCACCAGATCGGTGCCGTGCAGGGTGAACAGGTCGACCTGTCCGTCCGGGCCGACCGGCGTCACGGCGAGGTTCGCCACCGTCTGGCCGGCAGTGCGCAGGTTGAGGATCGAAGCCAGCGGCCGGGGGCTCTGCGACGGCCACACCGTGACGAAACCCGGGGCGACCGAGTTGGTGGCGGTCACGTTCAGTACCACCCCGGAGACACCGGTCTTCGGCACGCCACCCATCCCGGTCACCTGGACCGGGACCGTCGCCTGTGCACCGGGCTGCCCACCGCCGTAGCCCACCTGGCCCGGTCCGCTACGAGTGTCGAGTATCCGGGCCGGAGGTAACGGGACATAACTCGATGTGTCCTGCGGCAACACCACAATGGACACTGCCGCAGCCGAGGCGACCGCGAACGTGGCGTCGCCCTGGTAGTCCGCCGTGATCTGGTGGGCCCCGACCGACAGGCTCGCGTCATGCCACACGGCGGATCCGCCGATGAGCGCGATCGGATCGCCGGCCGTCGTGCCGTCCACAGTGACCGCAACCGTGCCGGTCGGCGTAACGCTGCCGGCCTGCGCGGCCACCGTGACCGTCACCGTGGCCGACGTGCCGGCCGTGATCGGACTTTCGTTCACCTGCAACGACACCGATGCGGCGGCGGCACCGGACGACGCGTGCGCGGCCGGCGCGCTCACCGACCCGACGCCGAGCGCCACCATCATGACCGCGGCCACGAGCACCACCATCCGGCCGACGGCCGTGGGCAGCGTGATTGTTCGCTTTCCGATTTTTCGCACGGCTTTCCCCCAATACCATTTCTGCCAACGGCGGCCGATTTGAATTACCGGCCATGCCACATGCCCTGATGTCGTCGGTTGTGCGCGCGATTGTTACGCGACCAGAATGTCAAAACGTGGACAAATACCGACAATGGCTAAGTAGTCAGTCCGGAACGACCGGCAGCCGGAACCGCAACCGCACCCCACGGTCGAGCGGCTCGACACAGACCGTGCCGCCGTGCGTCTGCACCACCTGACGCACGATCGCCAGGCCAAGCCCCGATCCGGGCAGCGACCGGGCGACCGGCGACCGGTAGAAACGGCCGAACACGAACGGCAGGTCGGCCTCCGGGATGCCGCGCCCCTCATCGCTGACCGCGCACTCGCCGTCCGCCACGGTGATCAGCACGCGACCACCGGGCGGGCTCCACTTGACCGCGTTGTCGACCAGGTTGGCGATGGCCCGCTCGACGGCGTCCGGATCGACGTGCACGAGACACGGCGAGAGCGCTGACTCGAACTCCAGCCCCGGTGTCCGCGCGGTGGCACGCCGCAGCACCGCCTCGGCCAGCAGATCCAGCCGGGTGTCCTCGGTGCGGGCGGTTTCCCGGCCGTAGCGAGCCAGGTCGATCAGGTCGTTGACCAGCGAACGCAGTTCGGTGGCCTGGTCGATGGCCGCGCGCACCATGGCCGGTGCGTCCGGGTCAAGCGCTCCCCCACCCTCGGCCAGTAGTTCCAGGTTGGTGGTCAGGCTGGTCAGCGGGGTACGCAGTTCGTGCGAGGCGTCGGCGACGAGTTGCCGCTGGGTGTGCACCGCGTCGTCGAGCGCGGTCATCATGGTCGCGAACGACCGGCCGAGACGGCCGATCTCATCGCCGCCGGTCAGATCCACCCACGCGGTCAAGTCCTGCGTCGCGGTCAGGTCCCGGGTCGCGGTCACGTGTTCGACCGCGTCGGTGAGCACGTGCACCGGCCGCAGCACCCGGCCGGCCGCCAGCCGGGCGCCCAGCGCGGCCAGCAGGCCACCGCCAACGGTCAGCGCGACGAGCAGGATGGCCAACGGGTCCAGGGTGCTGGTCAGATCGCTCAACGAGCGCGCGACCCGGACCAGCGAGCCCGGCCGCGAGGCCGGCACGGCCGTGGTAAAGACCCGGTAGGTCACGCCACCGTATGAGGCGTCCTGGAAGTAGGCCGGCTCGGTCCCGGCCGCCACCAGCAAGTCCCGCTCGCTGACGTCGATGAAACCGGTGCTCGGCCCAGGGGCCACCGGATCGATGACGAACTGCATCAGCACGCTGCCCAGGTTGACCGGCGTGGTGATCGGCATCAGGCCGCCGCTCAGGGCGACCTTCTGCTTGAGCTGGGAGGCCACGACCGGCGCCTGGTCCGCGCTCTGCACGAGGGACTCGTCGATCTGCTGGTGCAGATTGGCATCGACGCTCGGATAGAGCACCAGCGAGGCGACCACGAGCGCCAGGAAGACGACCGCGCCGCCGGCCAGACCGACGCGGGTGCGCAACGTCACGGCTGGGTCCGCAGTACGTAACCGAGTCCGCGCACGGTCTGCACCAGTCGGGGCTCGCCGGCCGCCTCCAGTTTCGCGCGCAGATAGCTGATGTAGACCCATAGGGCGTTCGAGGCGGGCCCGAAGTCGTAGCCCCACACGGATTCGAAGATCAGGGTCCGGCTGAGCACCCGTCCCGGGTTGCGCAGGAACAACTCCAGCAGCGCGTACTCGGTGCGGGTCAGTTCGAGTGCCCGCTCGCCCCGGGTGGCGCGGCAGGTGGTGGTGTCCAGCTGGATGTCGTCGAACTGGAGCACCTCCTGGGTGACTCCGGTGCGCCGCAGCAGCGCCCGCAGCCGGGCCCGCAACTCGTCCAGCGCGAACGGCTTGACCAGATAGTCGTCCGCGCCGGCATCCAGCCCGGCGACCCGGTCCTCGACCAGGTCGCGGGCGGTGAGCATGAGAATGGGAGTCTGGTCCCCCCGCCGCCGCAGCCGCCGGCAGATCTCCAACCCGTTGGGCTCGGGCATCAGCACGTCCAGCACGATCACCTCGTGGTGGGCACGGCTGAGTTGGTCGAGGGCCTGCGTCCCGTCGGCGGCCATCGAGACCTGATAGCCGTCCCGATGCAGCGCGTGTTCCAGGGAACGGCGCACCGCTTCGTCATCGTCGACCACCAACACCCGCACACCGTCAGTATGGATCACGTCCACGGCTCGATTCCGGCGCCGGCCGGACCGGGCGAACCCGGTCCGGCCGTCATGATCACTTGGTGGGCGACGGTGCCGTCTTCGGTGGCGCCTTCGGTGCCGATCCGGCCAGCTTCTCCTTCACGTCGACGAGGGCGGTCGCGAGCTGCTGGGGCGTGATGCCCAGCCCGCGTGCGATCCGGATGAAGCCCGGGTCCGCGGTGATGTCTCGGGATCGCGGCTGCAGCTTCTCGATGTCGGTGAACACCTGACGGGCGCGGTCGACGGAAATGTGCAGCTCGCCGGCCAGCAGGTGGACCGCTTCCGCCGGCACGCCCGACCCCGGCTGCTTGACCTTGCCCCCGCCCAACTCCCCCAGTGCCGCCTCCGCCTGCTTGACGCTGACGCCCAACTCCTTCGCGAAGGCCGCCACCGCGTCCACCTTCGACGTGCCCTGCCCGAACGCCTTCTTCAGGTTGCCAAGCGCTGTTGTCAGCCGCTGCACGCTGACGTGCAGGCTCGCCGCCACCTTCGCCAACTGGGCATTGTCGATCCCGCCGCCGCCCTTACCGGGTGCCTTGTCACCGGCCGTGGCCGACGAACTCGACGCCGCAGTCGAACTCGGCGCCGCGCTCGGGCTGGCGGCCGCGATCGTCGCCCCGACCATCGTGCACATCACCGCGGCCACCGTCGCCTTGGCGACCAGCCTGGTCCGCTGTCGCATCAATTGCTCTCCCTGTGTCGTGGCGCACCGGCCGATCCGGCGCGCCACGACCAGGAGATCAATCCGGGCTCAGCCACACTTTCACCCCACCTTGGAATCACCTTAGGAGGCGTGCCGCACGTGTGGCGACCGGCGTGACCGATGCGCGTCAGAGTGCGTTGAGGCGGGCCTTGAGCAGGCAGAACTCATTGCCTTCCGGGTCGGCGAGGACGTGCCACGGCTCCTGCCCTGTCTGGCCGATGTCGGCCGGGCGCGCACCGAGCTTCAGGAGGCGTTCGAGCTCGGCGTCCTGATCGCGGTCGGTGGCGTTGACGTCGATGTGCAGCCGGGATTTCCCCCGCTCCGGCTCATCCCTGCGACTGAGGATGATCGTCGGCTGCGGACCGCCGAACCCCTCGCGCGGCCCGATCTCCAGCGTGCCGTCGTCCTCGCGATCGAGCACTACGAAGTCCAGGACCTCGCACCAGAACCGCGCCAGCACCTCGGGGTCGCGGCAACCGAGCACGAGTTCACTGATACGACACGCCATTGACGAAACCCGCTCTCAGCCTGGGAACCGCCGACGAGACCACACGCGCAACCACATGGCCTCCCAGCAGTGCGAACAGTCCTGCGAGCGTACCGGACATCGAGCCCGATTTCGTCCAGACCGTCTCCCGTGTCAGGCGTGGACCTGCGAGCCGACACCGAGGTCGAGGCGGATCGACTCGAGGATGACGAAGGCGGTACTTGCCGTGTAGACGTCGGCGGCGGCCAGCACTCCGGTGTACTTCTCGATGACCGGCGCTGACGCATAGGCGACCTGCGCGTCCTGGTAGGTCTTGACGGCGGCCCATTCGTTGTCGCCGTACCTGGCGAAGAACGGGGTCGGGTCGATCGCCGCGAGGGCCTTCTTGACGTTGTCGACGATGTCGGCCACGTACTGCTGGTAGACGGCCATGTCGTCGCGGGTGCCGAGCCGGCCCATGTGACCGCCGATGTAGTGCGTCCAGGGGTAGGCCAGGGCGGTGGCCGGGGCGGCGATGGAGCCGGGGACGTCCTCGTTGAGGTTGAAGCTGTCGAACGGCACCCAGCCGGGCAGGTTGATGTCGACCAGCATCAGCGTGTCGTGGTCCGGGAAGTGGATGTAGCTGTTGTCGGGGGTGTGGTTCGTGCCGTGCCAGGCCAGATCCACGCGCTCCCCGCCGACGCGCAGCGTGTGGTGGGTCTGGAAGGTGACGTCGGGCAGCGGACGGGCCGGGTCGTTGTCCCGTGCCAGCAGCCGCTTGGTCTCGATGTGGCCGACCCGCACCACGTCCTTGCCGAACAGCGACGACGCACCGAGGTGGTCGGCGTGGTGATGGGAGTAGACGATGTGGGTCACCTTGTTGGACACGCCGTTGGCGGCGGCGATCTCGTCGATGGCCCGCTGCAGGTTGTGCCCGATGGTCGGGGGCGCGTCAAAGAGCACGACCCCATCCCGGGTGGTCAGGAACGCCGCCTGGTAGGTGCCGTCGGTGACCCAGTAGAGGTTCCTGTCCACCCGCCCCACGAAGTAGCCCTGCGCGTTGACTGCCGGGCCGAGCGCCGACGGTGGGATCGGCGCGAAGTCGGGCAGCGTGTCGGCCGACGCCCGGCCGGTGAGGGCGCCGCCCGCCAGCGTCGCGAGCGCCGCGCTGCCGACAAGGAACGAACGGCGGTTCGTGGTTGACATGGGTACAGATTCGCCGCTGGGCAGGTGAGTGGTCGTCACCGGATTCAGGTGATTCCTTCGGTTACGCTGGACGACGGGCCGGGAGGAGATGGGCGCGTTGGCCGCAGTGCATGCCGGACGGCCAGGGCTCATCGATCGCCACGACCTGGTCGCCGCCCTGGACCGTGCCGCCGAACACAAGGTCACGGTCATCTCGGCACCAGCCGGCAGCGGCAAGACATCACTGTTACGAGCCTGGATGGACCGGCACGGCCAGGACCGCCGGATCGCCTTCGTGTCGGTACAGCCCGGCCAGCAGGACGCACAACTGTTCTGGCTCAACGTGTTGGCGGCGATCCGCCCGGACAACGACGCATCGCCCACGACGCCCGGCCGCAACGCCAACGCCATGATCGACAAGGTCTACGCCGAGATCCACGCGGCCGGCAAGCCTTTCGTGCTGGTCATCGACGACCTGCACGAGCTGGCCTTCCCCGAAGCGGCCGAGCAGATCGCCTTGCTGCTGACGGATCTGCCTCCGCACGCGCACGCGATCCTGGGTACCCGCCACGACCTGCCGATTCGCCTGCACCGGCTACGCCTGGCCGGCGAACTGGCCGAGATCCGGGCCGAACAACTGCGCTTCACCGAGGCGGAAACCCGGCAACTCCTGCGGGCTGCCGGGATTACGCTGCCCGACCATGTGGCCGCCGTACTCCACCAGCGGGCCGAAGGCTGGGCGGCCGGATTACGGCTCGCCGTGCTCGCATTGGCCGGGAACCCCGATCCCGAGCGGTTCGTGGCCGAGTTCTCCGGAAGCGAGCGCACGGTCGCCGAATACCTGATGGCCGAGATGCTGGAACGGCAGTCCACAGAGGTCCAGCGGCTGCTCCTGCGCACCTCCCTGCTCGATGGGGTCAACGGTGCGCTCGCGGACCTGCTCACCGGCGAGTCCGGATCGGAACGGATACTGCTGGCACTGGAGGACGCCAACGCCTTCGTCGTCTCGCTCGACCCGGGCCGCACCTGGTTCCGCTACCACCACTTGTTCAGCGGACTGCTCCGGCTGGAACTGCGCCGGACCCGGCCCGACCAGATCCCGGTACTGCACCGGCTGGCCGCCGACTGGTACGCGGAGCATGCGCGACCCATCGACGCCATCCGGCACCTACAGGCAGTCGGCGACTGGACCGAGGCGGCCCGGCTGCTCGCCGACCACACCCTCAGCGTGACCCTCGACGGCCAGGCCGCGACCGTGGGCGCACTGTTGCGGGCCTTCCCCGCCGGAACCGGCGAGGGCTTTCCCGAACTGGCCTTGGTGCACGCGATCGCCGACCTCGACCGGATGCGCCTGACCGAAGCGGCAGCATACCTGGAGATCGCTCGGGCCTACGCCGCCACGACCCCGCCGGACCGCCGGCACCGGCTGGGCGTGGCCATCACCTCGGTCGAACTGCTGCTGGCACGACTGCGCGGCCACTTCGACGGAGTGTACGAACAGGCGGAGACCCTGACCTCGCCCGCCGCCGGTCAGGCCGACACCGACGGGCGCGCCGTCGCGCTGCTGAACCTGGGCGTCACCGAGGCGTGGTCCCTGCGGCTGGCCGACAGCGAACGCCATCTCACCGAAGGCGCCGCCCTTGCCAGCCACATCGGCCGCCGGTACCTCGAAGTGGCCTGCCTCGCCCACCTCGGCTTCGCCGCCACCATCCACTCCTTCGCCCTGGCAAGGCAACGCTGCGAGGACGCGATCGCATTGGCCGCCGAGCACGGCTGGGACTCCGAGGCGGTGATCGCTCCAGCGCTGGCCACACTCGCCGGCATCCTGGTGTGGACCGGCGAGTTCGACCACGGCCAGATGTGGCTGGACCGCGCGGGACAGGCCACCCGGTCCGGCGGAGAACCAGGCATCCGGGTGCTACTGCACCTGGTCGCCGGGACTCTGCACGCCGCACGCGGCCGCGACGAACCGGCGTTGGCGGAGTTCGGCGCCGCCGGGCGGGTCCAGGCCGGTATGGCCGGTGAGCATGCCCTGACGACGCGAGTGACGGGGTGGACGATAGCCACAGCGGCCCGGCTCGGACACCTCGACCGGGCCCGCGCGACACTCGCCGCACTCGACAGCAGGCACCATGCCGCCGGCGAGATCCGCAACGCCGCCGCGGTGATCCGCCTCGCCGAGCACGACCCCGCCGCCGCCCGCCGCGAACTCCGACCCGTCCTCGCCAGGACGGCGTCCGCCAATCCCCATGTCACCCTGATCGAGGCCAACCTTCTGGACGCCATCGCCTGCGCCGACGTCGGTGACCATGAAGCCGCCCGCCAAGCCTTCGAACAGGCGCTCAACCTCACCGAGCCCGACCGGCTGATCCTGCCGTTCGCCATGACCGGCGCCTGGAAACTGCTGGTGACCCTCCCACCACGAGTCACGTCACACGCCGCGCTCGTCGCCGACATCCTCGACGCCGTCCGCGACGGCGCCCCGGCCACTCCGACAGCGCCGCCGGCCGAAGGACTCAGCCCGAGCGAAATTCGCGTGCTGCGTTATCTCCCCACCAACCTCACCCGGCCCGAGATCGCCGACGAACTCGCGGTTTCGCTCAACACCGTCAACACTCACATCCGCAGGATCTACGCCAAGCTCGGCGCCACCGGCCGATCCACAGCCGTACAGCGCGGCCGGGAACTGCGGCTCCTGTCGGCGGGCCGCATCACATTCCTGTCCATTATTTGTCTATTACGGATGGTTCACATTGTGGTCCGGTAACTGTTGATTGTTGCGCACCGATCGTGGCCCCAGCACCCGCGCCCCGACGGCCTGCACACGGCGGATCAACTCACGGTCGGCCGTCACGACGACACGATCGCGGCCGGCATCCTCGGCCGCCACCAACGCCACGACGGTGTCGTCGCCTGATCCGGACGCGGCCACCACCCGCACCCGGTCGGTGCTCGTCACACCGCGAGCACGGCCTTCAACGACCAACACCAACTCCGGCGGATTCGCCCCACCCACCAACCGGTGCAGCACGACGGGGTCGAGCCGATCACGCAACGCAGCGGTGGCGCCCGCCCGGTCCCGCCACCAGCCGTCGGGCACGGAACCGACGACATTGGCGGCATCGATCACGACCAACGCACCATGGGACATGCCACCAGCCTACGCAAGCCCGGCACCTCACAGGAGATCGAGCGTCCGTTTAGGACTGTTCGGGAGCACGCGAAATCAGCCGTTCCATATTCACCAGAGCAGTGCAATCGTTCGATAGCATGCTGGTGAACACGCGGACCGGTGGTCGCCGCCGGACGCGGAAGCATCGACGGGAGTTTGCGTGAATCGTGGGGTGTTCGTCAACTACCGAGGTGAGGACACTCGTAGCTATGGCGTACTTCTCTATCGGGAACTGACCCGGCACCTCGGCAATGATCTGGTGTTCCTGGACAGCGAGTCCATCAAGGCCGGCACCGATTTCGCGCAGGAGATTCTGGGGCGGGTACGGTCCTGCCAGGCATTACTGGCGATAATCGGCCCCCACTGGCTGACCGCGACCGACCAGTCCGGGCGGCGTCGTATCGACGATCCGCAGGACTGGATTCGCCGTGAACTGGTCGAAGCGTTCACCGTTGGTACGAGGGTGATCCCGGTCCTGACCGACGACGCCGTACTGCCAACCGCGGCACAGTTGCCGGCCGATATCGCCGCACTGGCAGGTCGCCAGTTCCGGCGGCTGCGGCACCGGGACGCCGGCACGGACCTGACTCGCATCATCACCGAGGTGACCGGCAGCGACCCCTTCCTCGCCGACGCGGCACGGCGACGAGCGGACGAATTCCGCCGACCACCTGCCGGGCTCGACTCGTCGACTCAGCCGGAACGGGACCAACTGGCCACTACCGCCGGCCAGCTCGCCGAGGCGGTGGGTGTTCACTGGCGGCACGAGGAGGAACGAAGAAAGATCCAGGATCCCGTGCCGCTGCCGGTGCGATGGCGGCCCGCGGACGAGATCCTGACCGACCACCCGAAGAACATCCTCCGGCTGCGAACCACCGAGACGGCCGGCCCACTCGACGTGAGCGGGGATCTGGACCAGATCGCCGATGTGTACCAACGGATACCGTCACGCCGGCTGGTGATGCTCGGCCGGGCCGGGTCGGGCAAGACCATCCTGGCCCTGCGGCTCGTCCTTGACCTGCTGGACATCCGCGCCGTCGGCGACCCCGTCCCGGTGATCTTCAGCATGGGGTCGTGGAACCCCACCGTCCTCTCACTTGAGGACTGGCTGATCAGCCGACTGATCCGCGACCACCCCGGTCTGGCCACGGTCGGCGCCGACAGGGTGACCCTGGCCGCCGAACTGATCGAGGCACGGTGGATCCTGCCCGTCCTGGACGGATTCGACGAGATCGCCCACGGCCTGCACAACGCCGCGCTGCGGGAACTGTCCGCAACCACCATGCCCCTGGTGCTGACCAGCCGCCCCGGTGAATACACCGCAGCGGTGGCCGAAACGCCGAGGGGGCTGACCCTCGCGGCCGTGATCGAGTTGACCGATCTGACCCTGGACGACGTCGCGGGCTACCTGCCGCGCACCACCGCCAAACTCGTCCACCCAGGCACGCACGCCACCACCACATGGGATCCGGTCCTTGGCGAACTGCGCGCCGATCCGGACAACCCGGCCGTCGCCAACCTCACCCGAGTGCTCACGACCCCGCTGATGGTCGCCTTGGCCCGCACCATCTACAGCGACACCGGCAACCGCAATCCCGCGACGCTGTTGGACACCACTCAGTTCAGCACCTCCGCGACGCTGGAAGACCACCTCCTCGGCAGTTTCATCGCGTCGGTCTACCGACTGCGGCCGGGCAACCGGCACACCAGGCGTCCCCGGTACTGGGACCCCGAACGTGCCCAGCACTGGCTGGGCTACCTGGCCGGGCACCTGCACCAACTCGGCACACACGACCTCGCCTGGTGGGAACTGGGCGCCACCATGCGCCGACCGTCGCGCACCCTTGTGGTCGGGTTCATGGCCGGGATGATCTTCTTCGTCGTCACCAGCGTCGGGAACCTCCCGGTGGATCTGGTCGGTACGTCGCTCGGGTTGGAGTTCGCGCTGCGGCGCGGGCTTGTCGTCGGACTGCTGCACGGGCTGTTGGGCGGGCTGGTGTTCGGCCTTTTCTACTGGATCGCCGACGGCAGTCGGGCGTTGAAACCCGCGCCGGTACGCATGCAGATTTTCGGCGGTGCGAGGCGGGTGGGTGCCCGGCACCTCACCCGAATCAGGTGGGGGATCGAATTGGGGTCCGCGTTCGCGCTGGTGCAGGTACTGGTGGACCGACTCGTGGTCACGCGCCTGCGGCTGGACGACGGGCTCAACTACGGGCTCGCACAAGGACTGCTGCTGTCCGTGATCGAGATCGGGCTCGGAGTGGGGTTCGTGATCGGGCTCGTTACCTTGCTGGAAACCCCTATCGACGTCACGTCCGCCGTCAGTCCCGCCCGCC
>DATBCR010000568.1:0-2060 GCA_036270375.1 Pseudonocardiaceae bacterium
CGACCAGCGGGGGACCGTGCTGGCTACCCACGACGGGGTGCACGGTTTCACCATCGGCCAGCGCAAGGGACTCGGAATTGCCGGCCCCGGCCCGGACGGCCGGCCGCGCTATGTCACCGCGATCGACGCGGACAGCGGCACGGTGCAAGTCGGCTCGGCGGCCGACCTCGACGTGTGGCAGCTGACCGGGCAGCAGCCGGTCTTCACCGCGGGGACGCCGCCGGCCGGACCCGTCGAGTGCACGGTGCAGGTGCGTGCCCACGGCGAGGCCGTCGATGCGGTCGCCGAGTTGGCGGGCGACGAGCTTGAGGTTCGGCTGCGTGCTCCGCTGCGCGGGGTGGCGCCGGGACAGACGCTCGTGCTCTACCGGGCCGACCCGGACGGCGACGAGGTGATCGGCAGCGCCACCATCGCCGCGTCGTCCTGAGCTTCGCCGAACGTGAAACTGCTGCGAGTTTTCGGCCAGATTTACGCAACCACTTCACGCTCGCCGCGCAGCGTCTAGCCGGGCACGTTGGCGGCGATGTTGGTGATCACGATCGTCGACACCGAGTCCGGAAAGCCACAGAAGGTGACCTCCATCAGCACCACAGACTTGACCTGGTAATCGCGTCCGCAGTTGCCGGGGCGAGTCTGCAGCGAACGTTTGTCGGCGGTCCAGGTGCCGACGAACCCTGTCCCGCCCGAGGTGTTCGCGCAGTCCTGGACGGTTCCCACCAGGGCGTCGAAGGCATGCCGTGCGGTGTTGCCATCGCGATAGGCAGCTGCGCCCTCAGAGATCAGGCCGCCGCGCGGCGGGTACTGGAACGTGGTCTTGTGGAACTCTTCGATGTCGGGTCCGAAGGTGGCGGTGTCTTCGAAGACGAACCGGCACTGCGTCGGCGCTGCCTGGGCGAGCGTGTCGACGTCGACCGGGGACTTGCCGTCCATCGACGGGATGATCGTGAGGTGCTCATCGGCGCCGGTGATCGCGCGCATCCGGTCCTGATCGAGCAGGACGCGGTCGACGTCGACGCCGGCGATAAGGGGTTCGGTGCCGAACGGGGCCACCGCGGCGCCGTCCACCACCCGGGTGCATGCCGCGGCCAGCAGCGTCGCGCAACACAGCACCAGCGGGCGGGTCATCATGTGAGCGTAATCGCGCTGACTTGCCCTGGCACGGGTCGTGCGGAACCCGATCGAATACGGTTGGCCGGTGAGCGCTTTCGCAACGGCCAGCGGCACCGGGTCATGGCCCGGCACCGCGGCGCGGCCGGCGGCCGAGGTCGTCGTCGGCGAGCTCGGCGCCGCGATGGCCCACGTCGTCGAGCTGCCCGCCAGGGGAGTGGGCGCCGACATCGTCGGGCGTGCCGGTGCGCTGCTGATCGACGTCGCCATCGACACGGTGCCCCGTGGCTACCGGGTGGCGGCCCGGCCCGGCGCGGTGACCCGCCGGGCGGTCAGCCTGCTCGACGAGGATATCGACGCGCTGGAAGAGGCTTGGGAGACCGCGGGTTTGCGCGGCAACGGGCGACCGGTCAAGGTCCAGGCGCCCGGACCGATCACCCTGGCCGCCGAGCTGGAGCTGGCCAACGGGCACCGGGCCATCACCGATCTGGGCGCCGTGCACGACATCGCCGCCTCACTGGCCGAAGGCGTCGCCGCGCATCGGGCCGCGGTGTCGCGTCGACTCGACACGCCCGTGGTGGTGCAATTCGACGAGCCGTCGCTCACAGCGGCGGTGGCGGGCCGACTCGCCGGAGTGACCACGCTGAGCCCGGTGGCCGCGATCGACGAGACGCTGGCCACCACCCTGCTGGACACCTGCGTGGCGGCCGCCGGCGCCGAGGTGTCCGTGCACAGTTGTGCTGCGGCGCTACCGTGGAAAGCGTTGCAGCGCAGCAGTATTGACGCGATATCGGTCGACGTGGCGACACTGGCGCCTGCGGATCTGGATGCCATCGCGGAATTCGTCGAGTCAGGTCGCGCCGTGATGCTCGGCGTCGTCTCGTCCAGCACGCCGGCAAGGCGTCCGTCGGCCGAAGAGGTCGCCGCCGCCGTCGTGGCGGTCACCGACCGGC
>DATBCR010000569.1:0-1735 GCA_036270375.1 Pseudonocardiaceae bacterium
CTGGACACCTGGGCAGTCCCGGCGCCGGCCTTCCGTGCCTACCCGGCGACCAAGGCGCTGACCCTCGACCTGGCGACCGGAATCTTCATGGGCGGCACGGAAACCACCGACCCGGCGCGGATGGCCGAGGTGAACCGGGCGTTCATCGCGTGCGTGCAGGCGGCTACGTCGTTCGTGCGACTGCCGGTCCCGGGCGGGCGGTGGCGGCGCGGGCTGCGTGGGCGTCAACTGCTGGAGGACTTCCTACGCGCCTACCTGCCGTCCCGCCGGGACGGTTCCGGCGACGACCTGTTCTCGGTGCTGTGCCACCTGGAAGCCGAGGACGGCAGCCGGTTCACCGACGCGGACGTCGTGAACCACATGATCTTCCTGCTGATGGCCGCACACGACACGTCGACCATCACGATCACCACGATGCTCGGCTACCTCGGCCAACATCCACAGTGGCGGGAACGCTGCCGTGCCGAGTCGTACGGGCTCGGCACGGTCACCCCGACGCTGGACCAACTGGGCGAACTGCGGTCGCTGGATCTCGTGATCAAGGAGTCGCAGCGGCTCGTCACGCCGGTACCCAGCCTGTCGCGTATCGCCATCGCGGACACCGAGGTGCTCGGCCGTTACGTGCCCGAAGGCAGTCGGCTGTCGGTCACTCCGCACTACACGCACCACATGCCGGAACTGTGGCCGGATCCGGAGACGTTCGACCCCGGTCGGTTCGCCGAGGACCGCCGCGAGGACAAGGCGCACCGCTACGCGTGGGAACCGTTCGGTGGTGGTGTGCACAAATGCCTCGGCATGTACTTCTCCCAGGCCGAGGTGAAGGCCGTCGTGCACCATCTGTTGCTGCGGTTCGACTGGGCGGTCGACCCGGCCTACCGGACGCCGCTCGACTTCACGTCACTGCCGTTCCCGTCCGACGGCCTGCCGATCAGTCTGCGACCGCTGGTCCGCAACGCGCGCTTGGCGGCCTGAATCAGTTGCGCAGCAGGACAACCGGGTGGTGCGGGTTCGTCCCGGTGGTGTTGACGGCGACGTAGCCACCGGGCACGTCGGCCAGCGCCGACTCGTCCGCGAACACGTCGCCGGGCACCACGCCGACGAGTGTCGACGAGCCGTCCTCGACCGACAGCGACGCGATGACCGGCACCGGGCCGTCGTTGTAGGCCACGGACATCCGGCCGTTCCGCTCGGTGACGGCGAGCGCGTCGGTGGCCAGCGGGGTGAGCCATTGCCGCCGGCCGTCGGACAACCGGTAGCCGACCGCCCAGGTGTGTCCCGCGATGTCCTTGGTGACGCCGACCAGAAAGGCTCCGTCGGTGAACGTCCACCACGTTGGTGCCGCGTCGAACGCGTGCCGGTCGGTGTCCAGCCGGACCGGGCCGTCCGGCGTGTCGATCTCGCTCACGTCGATGTCCGGTCCCGGCTTTCCGTTGGCACCGAACACCTGCAGCGTCTCGGTGTTGCGCGGCGCGGGGCCGATCTCGTTGAGCACAACGGGATCGGTGGACAGGATTGCAACCGCCGTGCCGTCGGTCGGCTGGGGCACGTCCCTGGTCCAGCGCACGGTTCCGCCGGCCGCGTCCAGGTCGGCGATCCGGACGGACCCCGCGCAGTACGACACCGCGACCACCGCGCCGTGACCGGCCCGCACCTGGCCCGGTACGCAGCCGGCCGGGCTCGGGTAGGCCCAGCGTTGCCGGCCGGTGCGCGCGTCCAGCCCGGTCACGCCGTTCTG
>DATBCR010000570.1:0-4939 GCA_036270375.1 Pseudonocardiaceae bacterium
CCATCGGATGCCAGCGCGCCTCGACGTCGATCGTCCGCAGGTCGGCGTGCAGCTGGGTGCGGTTGTGGGCGCCGAACAACGCCGTGGCACGGGTGTGCCGGCCGAACGCCTGCACTGCACGGACGTTGCGGATCAGGTCGCCGGTGACCGTGGCCAGCCGCCCGGACGCGGACCGCGCCGCCCGCTGGACGGCCCGCACCCGGCCGCGCTGCCGGACCGCGAGCACCGCGAGCAGCGGCACGACCGCAAGCCCGACGAGCGCGAGTTCCGGATCGATCGCGACCAGTACCGCCAACACGGTGACGACCATGACGGTGTCCGGCAGCGCGGACACGGTCGCCGCGACGATGCCGTCCAGCAGCCGCCCGACATCCGCGGTCAGCCGGGAGACCACTTCACCGCTGCGCATCCGGTCGTGCCAACGCGGCGACAGCGCCATCGAGCGGTCGAACACCGATTTCCGCAGTGTCGCCCCGATTCGTTCGGCCGCACCGTCCCCGCACCATGTGACAGCCAGGTCGAGCAGCCCGACGACGAGCGTCAGCAGTACGAGCGCGGCGGCCGCGAGAACGAGCAGCACCAGGGGTGCGACACCGGGCAGCAACGCCAACGGCCGGCGACTGATCGCGTGGTCGACGGCGACCGCGAGCGGCCACGGCAGCGCCAGCGTCACGCCGGACCGCAGCAGCGCCAGCCCCGCCGACGCGGCGAGCGCCGGCAGGTGCGGCCGGGCGGCCGGAGCGGCGACACGCAGTGCCAACGGAGCGCCGACGCGCGGTGCCAACGGGAGCGGCATACCGATGATGTTCGGCCCGCCGTGGTCCCCCCGGCCATTGGACGTTGGTACTAGGCCAAAATAACCGGCAAAAACGCAGGGTCCGTACTGGACGTCCGATTCCCTTACGCTGCTCGGTATGTGGTCATGGCGCGGCAGACGCACGGGGGCCGGTACCGGTGCGCCCGCGTCCACTGGAGGGCTCGTCGTTCGGTTCACCGCGGCCGGGATCGTGGTCCTGGTGTCGTTGGCGGCGCTGCTGGCGTTCGTCGCGCGGCAGGCCGGCACCGAACAGGCCGTGCAGGCCGCGGCCCAGACCACGCTGGTGGCCGCCCGCGGCATCGTCGAACCGAGGCTGGACCCGGCGGTCACCGCTGGGCAGCCGGCGGCGCTGGCCGGGTTCGACGCCGCGATGCGTCGGTACGTCATCCAGGGCTCGCTGGTCCGGGTCAAGGTATGGGACGCGGACAACACGATCATCTACTCCGACGAGCACCGGCTCGTCGGCCAGCGCTTCCACCTGACCGGAAACGAGGCCGCCGCCCTGCACAACCAGGGCAGCGACTCCGAGGTGAGCGACCTGAGCAAGCCGGAGAACCGGTTCGAGATCCCCTACGGCAAGCTCCTCGAGGTCTACATCGGGGTGCGGAGCACGACCGGCCAGCCGCTGCTGTTCGAGACCTATTACCAGTACGACGCGGTCACCGAGGCCGGTGACGCGGCGTGGCGCCGGTTCGCGCCGCCGTCGCTCGGCGCGCTGTTCCTGTTGGAACTGGTGCAGATCCCGTTCGCGTGGTCGCTGGCGCGCCGGGTGCAGCGGCAGCGCGCGGAACGGGAACGGCTGCTGCGGCACGCGGTGGACGCGTCCGACGCGGAGCGCCGCCGGGTGGCCGGCGCGCTGCACGACGGCGTGGTCCAGGAGCTGACCGGGCTGACGTACGCGATGGACGCGGCCCGGCTCGGCCAGCCGGACGACGCGCAGCGGGCCGAGTTGATCTCCGACACCGCGACCCGGCTGCGCGCCAGCATCGGCGCGCTGCGGTCGCTGCTGGTGGACATCTATCCGCCGAACCTGGCCGAGGAGGGTCTCGCGTCCGCGCTGGCCGAGTTGGCGGATGGCTTGGAGCGCAACGGAATCGACGTGCGACTGGACACCGAGGGCACGGCGGCGCTGCCACCGGAGGCGTCCGCGCTGCTGTTCCGCACGGCCCAGGAGGTGGTACGCAACGTGATCGAACACAGCGGCGCCCGCTCCACCACGATCAGCGTGGTCCGCCGGGCCGAGCTGGCCACCCTCGTCGTCGACGACGACGGCCGGGGGTTCGACGACATCGAGCTGGACGAACGCAACGGCGACGGCCATTTCGGCCTGCGGTCCATCGGCGACCTGTTGGCACGGGCCGGCGGCGGGCTGTCCGTGCGCGCGGCGCCCGGCCAGGGCACCCGGGTGGAGGCGGAGGTACCGGTGCGATGATCCGCGTCCTGATCACGGACGACCACGCCGTCGTGCGGGCCGGCCTGGCGCAACTCCTTGGCACGACGGAGGATCTGGTCCTGGTCGGCCAGGCGGCGGACGGCACCCGGGCCGTCGAACTGGCCGCCGAACTGCGCCCGGACGTGGTGCTGATGGACCTGTCCATGCCCGGCACCGACGGCGTGCTGGCGACCGCCCGGATCGTCGCGGACAACCCGGACGTTCGGGTGCTGGTGCTGACGTCCTTCTCCGACCAGGCCCGGATTCTGGACGCGCTGGCGGCCGGCGCCGAGGGCTATCTGCTCAAGCACAGCGAACCGGAGGTGATCCTGGCCGGCATCCGCGAGGTGGTCGCCGGCGGTTCACCGCTGGACCCCAAGGCGGCGCGGGTACTGCTGACGCACCGCCGTTCGAGCGCCGAGCCGGGCGTGCACCTGACCGTGCGGGAGCGGGAGGTGCTGCGCATGGTCGGCGACGGGCACCCGAACAAGGTGATCGCCCGGCGGCTCGGCATCACGGAGCGGACCGTCAAGGCGCATCTCACCAGCGTGTACCAGCGGCTCGGTGTCACCGACCGGACCCAGGCCGCGCTGTGGGCGCAACGGCACGGCGACGGGTACTAGGACCTGGTACTAGAACCATTGGCCGATGGCGCCGGGACCCGTGGGAAACGGACGATGGCGGCATGACCGCCGAGGACAGCCGGCATCGGCCCGTCGTCTTCCAGACGCACGCCGAGCCCGGCGAACGCCAGCGGCGGCGGCCGATGCGCATGCTCGCCGGGGCCACCCTCATATTGGTGGCGCTGGCCGGTGCGACCGGGCTGGCGCTCGGCGGTTCCGCGGTGTGGTCGGGCGTTGGGCCGAAGGTACAGAACCACACGCCAGCCCCGCTGTGGCCGATGCCGGCGACACCGGCACCCGCGCTCGCGGGCCATTCGACCCCTGCGACGCAGACCGGGCCGGCGTCCGGGAGCGGCTCCACCAGCCACGGCGGTCCGACGACCGGCGCCGCACCCACGACCGAGCCGTCCGGCGACCGGCACCGGGGTGGCAGCGGCACGAGCGGTGGCGGCCTGACCAGTGGCGGCAGCGGCTCACGGGGTGGGTCGTCCGGCCACGGCTGAGAATCCACGATTTATTAACGGAATCGCGCGGTTAATGGGAATTCCGTCAATGTACGTGTCAACTGTCATTCATCTCGCTGGTATGTCGTTATTCGTTCGCCCCGGCCACACTGCCTTGGGAGGCAGACATGAGCCGGTTCAAGGAGTTATTCACAGTTGTCATCGCCGGAGTGATCGGCGTCGTACTGCTCATTGGCGCGGCGAGTCTGGTTTCGCCGAATCACCGGCAGTCGGCCGCGCAGGCGCCCGCCCACCAGACGAAGGTGAAGATCGAGCCGGCTGGTGGAGTGGACCCGGACGCCCAAGCCGCCGCCAACCCGGTGCGCGAGAACCCGACTGGCGACGAGGAGGAGCGCGAGGCCACCGTGCCACACCCCGGCGCGACGGCGGCCAGCTGCGGCGTGGAACGGTGGTCGGTGAAGACCGGCACCGACGCGGACGCGAGCAAGATCACCCTGCAGTCCACGACGTCCACCACGATCGCCTTCCTTGACGGCTTGGCCAAACCGGGCAGCCTGCCGGCGAACAACCGCATCCAGCCGACCGACCACCGTGTTCAAACTCCAGGTCACCCTGGTGGAGTACAAGCTGGAGTCCGATTCCGACTACCACCTGGTGCTCAGTGACGGTGTCGGCGGTTCCGGGCACACCATGATCGCCGAGATCCCGGACCCGACGTGCGTCGGCGCCGGCAGCCCGCTGCTGTCCAGCGTTACCAAGGCGCGCAACGAGTTCAACGCCAAGTTCACCGTGACGACCAGTTTCAAGACCGCGAACGTGCCGGTCACCGTGACCGGTGTCGGGTTCTTCGACTTCCTGCACGGGCAGACCGGCGTCGCACCCAACGGGGTAGAGCTGCACTCGGTGCTGGACGTCCAGTTCGGCGGCGGTGGCACGGGTGGCAGCGTGTCGGTGACCAATCCCGGCACCCAGACCAGCACGGTCGGCCAGTCGACAAGCCTGCAGATCGGCGCGACCGACTCGGCAGGCGGCACGCTGACCTACGCGGCCAGCGGCCTGCCGGGCGGCCTGTCGATCAACTCGTCGACGGGCCTGATCAGCGGCACGCCCACCACTGCTGGCAGCAGCAATGTCACCGTCACCGCGACCGACTCCACCGGCCCGTCCGGCTCGACCCAGTTCACGTGGACCATCGCGATGTCCGGCGGTGGCGGCGGTTGCACGGCGGGACAACTGCTCGGCAACCCCGGTTTCGAGACCGGCACTGCGGCGCCGTGGGCCACTACAACCGGTGTGGTCAACAACAGCTCGTCCGAACCGCCGCACAACGGCGGTTGGGACGCGTGGATGGACGGCTACGGCACCACCCACACCGACACCCTGTCCCAGGCGGTCGCCCTGCCGACCGGGTGCACCAACTACTCGTTCACTTTCTGGCTGCACATCGACACGGCGGAAACCAGCACCACGACTGCTTTCGACACGCTGCAGGTGCAGGTGCTCAACGGCTCCGGCACCGTGCTGGCGACCCTGGCGACGTTCTCGAACCTGAACCACCTCACCGGCTACGCGCAGCACACCTACAGCCTGGCGCCGTACATCG
>DATBCR010000571.1:0-6456 GCA_036270375.1 Pseudonocardiaceae bacterium
ATCAGGGTGCGCCGCCGCTGGCCGTCCACGCCGGCCTTGTGCCAGTCCCAGTCCGGCAGGCGCAGCAACGTTCGCGCGGTCGGCGGCACGCGCAGGCCGCGCGGCACCGGGCCGGGCGCGGCCTCGCCGAACCGCATCGCAAGGTCCCGCCAGGACCGGTGCGCCTCCATGCCGGTCACCTTCTGCTCCAGCACGGCGGCCACCAGCACATCCCACACCCGGCCGGTGGCACCGAGACGGAGACCGGGAAAGCGACGGCGGGTGGTGGCGACGACCGGGTGGTGCGCGGTGAAATCGGTGTCGTCGTCGGCAGCGCCGAGCAGGGCCGGCAGGCCGTCCAGCAGCCAGTCGGCGCCAGCACCCCATGCGGTGCCGGTGATCTCGCCGTCGGCGGCCCTGCGCACCGCGAGCGTGCCCGGCCCGGCCGGGGTGTTGCCGGCCAGCCAGAGCGTGCCGTCCGCATCGCGGCGATACGCCGGATCGGACCCGCCCCGGCGCAGCGGGCCGAGCACCGAACCCACGTCCAGCCGAAACGGCGGCCGCCAACTCCTGGCACGGCCGGTGCCGGTCGCGGTCGTCACCGGGCGCACATCGTCCATGCCGACACGACCGTTATCCTCGCATGCCGTGACAACACCGAATGCGACCGGAACCCGGCAGGCCGTGATCCTGGCCGGCGGCAACGCGACGCGCCTGCGTCCGTACACCGACGACCGCCCGAAACCGCTCGTCGAGGTGGCCGGCAAGACCATCTTCGAACGCCAGGTCGAATGGCTGGCGGCCGGCGGCATCGAACACGTGGTGGTCGCGTGTGGCTACATGGCCGACGTGTTCGAGCGGTTCATCGAGACGACGCCGCTGCCGCTGTCCGCCGCCATCGTGCGCGAGGAGACCCAACTCGGCCGGGGCGGCGGGCTGAAGTTCGGCGCAGGCGCGCTGCCGTACCAGGACGAATCCTGGATGGGCCTGAACGGCGACGTGCTCACCGACGCGCCGGTGCGGGACATCTGCGCACGGCACGCCACCAGCGGCGCGGCGGCCACGGTCGCCGTTGCCCAGTACCGGTGCCCCTACGGCGTCCTGGACATCTCCGACGACGATCACGTCAGGGACTTCGTGGAAGCACCGAAGCTGCCGTACTGGATCAACGCCGGCATCTACGTCTTCGACAGCAGGACGACGGATCTCCTGCCGGACAAGGGCGACCAGGAGGACAGCACGTTCCCCCAGTTGGCCAAGGAGGACCGCTTGTTCGCCTACCGGATCACCGGCGCGTGGCGGGGCATCGACACCGTCAAGGATCTGCGGGAAGCAAGCCGCGACCTGGCCTGACGATCGGGGCCGGCGCGCGACTTGCCCAATTTCACTCCTCATCTGACGGCAGGTTGTCAAAAGGAATAGTCTTGCAATACGCCTGGACATTCGGGCGCGAGGGCGGTGGCCGATCGCTTGAGGCAGGGGAGGTCGTGGATGGACCCCCGCGAGCGGGCGGACGCGGCGCTGGCCCGCGCACGGGCCCGGAGCGCGTACGTGGTCACCCCCGACGACGCGATCTCGCCGATGGACGCGGCAAGCACGCTGCAGATCCCGCGCGCGATGGTCACGGCCGCCGATGCCGACCACGACCAGCCGGACTCCACCATGGTCATCTCCAACGACGTGATCACGTCCGGTGGGCACCCGGCCGGCACCGCGCGTGGTGAGGTGCCGCACCCGCACCAGTACCCGCCGCCGGTCTACCCGCAGACGCCCCAGCCGTATCCCGAACCGCCGTATCCCGAACCCGAGGAACAGCCCGCACCGCGCCAGTTGGACGGGCTCGTGCCGACCGTGCAGCAGCCGGGGCAGCAGCGGAGCCTGTTGTCCCGCAGGCTGGACGGCAACTAACCGTTCCGGGTCGCCAGTTTCAGCCGCACAGCCAACGCAGCCTTGATGCCCGCCAGTACCGGTGCCCACTGTGGGCCCCGGTGGCGGTCGGCCAGGTACCGGTAGGCGCTGTGGTGGTGGGCCGCGAGCATCTTCCTGGGTGCCTGGGCCGTGGCGTGGCCGCCGATGTGCATCACGGTCGCCGACGGCACGTAGACGTTCTGCCAGCCCGCCTTCGCAAGCCGGTCGCCGAGGTCGACGTCCTCGAAGTACATGAAGTAGCGCTCGTCGAAACCGCCGACGGCCTCGAAAGCCGCCCTGCGCAACAACATGCACGATCCGGACAGCCAGCCCGCCGTGCGCTCGGTCACCTCGGTGTCGGACTGCCGGTAGGCGCGGGTCCACGGGTTCGCCGGCCACACCCGGCCGAACGTGCCGTGGCCGATGCCACGGCCGAGCGACGGCAACAGCCGCGCGGACGGGTACACGGCACCGTCGGGCTGGCGGATCAGCGGGCCGAACGAGCCCCCGCGCGGCCACCGGTCGGCCGCGTCCAGCAGGGTGTCCAGCGAATCCGGCGCCCACTCGATGTCGGGATTGGCCACCACCACCCAGCCGATCTCCGGCGGCAGCGCGGCCACACCCCGGTTGGCGCCGCCGCCGTAGCCGAGGTTGCCACCGGTCGGCCGGAACTCGACACCGGGCCGCTCGGCTGCCTTCTCCGGCGCGCCGTCGGTGGACTCGTTGTCGGACAGGACGACCCGCACCGGCCGGGTGGTGGCCTTGGCGAGGGTGTCCAGGAACCGTTCGAGGGTGTCGCCCGGGGAGTACGTCACGCACACCACGCCCAGGACGTCACCAGACGGTGTCGGCTCGGTCACGGTCGTTCATTGTGCCCGGCCCCGGGAACAGGCAATCAGCGACCTCGCCGATACAGCACAGCCGCCCGCAGATAAACCTCACGATGCCGGTCCGCGCTACCGGCCCACGTGAACTCCTTCGACCGCCGCTGCGCCGCCGACGCCAGGTCGAATCGCCGCACCGGATCGTCGAACAGGTCCGTCAGCGCGGCCGCGATGTCGCCGGCCCCGACCCCGCAGTAGGCGACCGCGTCCCCGCCGACCTCCGGCAGGCTCAGCCGACGAGTGGTCAACACGGCGGCGCCCGCCGCCATCGCCTCCAGCACCGGCAGGCCGAAACCCTCGCCGAGACTGGGATACGCGACCAGCAGCGCCCCGCCGAGAAACCCGGCCAGCCAGTCGAACGGCAGGTAGCCCGCCCGAATCACGCGCAGCCGCCGAGGAACCGCGTCCAGCGCCCGCTCCACCTGCCCGTCCCACCCCGGCTGCCCGGCCAGCACGAGCGCCGGGGGGTCGGTGCGCCCACGGCAGGCCTCGGCGAACCCCCGGATCAGCGCCGGCACGTTCTTGCGCGGCTCCAACGCCCCGAGAAACGCCACGTAGTCCGTCCGCCCGAGCCCGAGGCCGTCCCGCACCGCGCGCACCTGGGCCGAGGACGGCGGGTGCAGCCAGTCGGTGTCCACGCCGTGCGGGACCACGTGCAGCGCACGGGGATCGGCCGCCGCGACCCGGACGAGTTCGTTCGCTGTCGCATGGCTCGGCACGATGCACAGCGCCGCCCTGCGCAGCGACGCCCGGGTCCAGGCACGGAAGAACCGGGCCTTCACGGACGAGTGCAGCACCGCGTCGGTGAAGAACGTGGCGTCGTGCAGCGTGACGACGGACGCGGCCGGTGCCGCGAACGGCGCCGTGTAGTGCGGCGAGTGCAGGACGTCCACGCCGAGACGCCGCACCAGCCGGGGCAGGGTGGTCTGCTCCCAGGTCAGCCGGGCCGTCCGGGTGGCCACCGCCTCGGTCGCCGGGACGATTCGGGACCGCGGCGCCAGCCCGTGGTACAGCGGCAGGTCCCGGGGCTGGCAGACCACGCTCAGCCGGGTGCCGGCGGCGTCGAGGGCAGCGGCCAGCGAATCGACGTAACGACCGACGCCACCGCGGTCCGCGGGGACAGCGGTGGCGTCGAGCAACACGCTGGGTTCGGCGCGAGACACGATACGAAGCCTACGGCGGACATACCGGGTGGCGCGGCGGAACCGACGACGAATCGGTAACCTCGGTCAGCGCAGTCCGATTAGCCGGTTTTGATACAGTTCCAAGTGGACATTCCACACGAGTTGAGCGGCCCGCTGCCACGAGTACGTCGAGGCGCGCAGCTGGGCCTTGGCCACCTTCGCCGCCGTCCGCGCCGGGTCGGCGAACACCGAGCGCAACGCGCCGACCAGCGCCACCGGGTCCTGCCTGCGGGCCAGGAAACCGGTGCCGGCGGCCACCTCGATCAGCGCGGGCGCGTCCGAGTGCACCACCGGCACCCCGGCCGCCATCGCCTCAAGCAGCGGCAGCCCGAACCCCTCCGCGAGGCTCGGCACCACGACCACCGCCGCGCCGTGCAGCACAACGGTCAGCTCGGCGTCGGTGACCCGGCCGAGCAGCACCAGCCGGTCCGGTGGCAGCCCGCGCCGCCGGGCCAGTTCCGGCAGGTCGACGCCGCCCCAGCCCTGCGGTCCGGCGACCACCAGTGGCAGGTCCGGGGCCGTCGGCCGGGACATCGCGTCGACGAGCACGTCGAGGCCCTTGCGCGGTTCGATCGTGCCGATCGCCAGCACGTACCGTTCGGGCAGTTTCAGGCGGCTGCGAATCCGGAAGTTCGCGTCCATGTCCGGCGGCTCGGTCAGGGCGGCGGGTACGCCGTGGCCGATCACGTGCACCCGGACCGTGCCCGGCGCGTGCTGGGTCAGCTCGGCGGCGACGGCGTACGTCGGCACGATGATCGCGTCGGCCTGGTAGGTGGCCCGCGCGACGACCTTGCGGTGCCAGTGCGCGCCGCGCCGGGTGAGGGTGTCCGGGTGCGTCCACGGCACGGTGTCGTGCACGGTGACCACGAGCCCACGGCCGCGTTTGGACCGTGGCGGGGCGAACGGCGTCGGCGCGTGCACGGTGTCGCCGCCGGGCCAGAACCGCCAGCCGCGCTCCCACGCGTACGCCAGCGCCCTCGGCGACAGCGGCAGCACCTTCGGCCCGTCCACCCCTGGGATCACCGCGGCCGACGGGTCGGCGTGCCGGGCGACCGCGCTGGACACCATCCACTCCGCGGGCGCGGTCGCGGCCAGCGCGGACGCCAGCTCGCGCGTGTACCGGCCGGTGCCGCCGGGTACCGGCGCCAGCAGTTGTTCGACGAGCACGACCAGCTCGGGCACGGTGACCAGCGTCCCACGGCGAACGGGCGAACGGCGGCACGACGGGCCGGGCGCGGCCGGTAAGGTCGGCCGATGGGGGATCCCATGCCTGGCGTGCGCAGTACCGTCGTCGTGGTGACCTGGCGTGGCCGGGAGCATGTGGACCGATGCCTCGACGCGCTGGCGAAACAACACCGTCCACATTCGACACTGGTGCTGGACAACGCGTCCGACGACGGTACGGCCGAGTTGCTCGCCGATCATCCGTCCCGCCCACGGGTGCTGCGGCTGCCACGCAACCGTGGCTACGCGGGCGGTCTGGCAGCGGCGGCGCCGACGATCCGCACACCGTTCGTGGCCTGGCTCAACGACGACGCCGAACCGGCGCCGGACTGGCTGGCCGAACTGGAGGACGCACTGGACGCGCAGCCCGGCGCGGGGGCGGCGGGCGCCGTGCTGACCAACGAGGACGGACAGGTCCAGTCGGCGGGCGTCCGGCTGACCGCGGACGGCCACGGCGCCGATCTGCCGACACCATCATCGGGCGTGTTCGGCTTCTGCGGTGGTGCGGCGCTGCTGCGGACCGGTGCGCTGGACTCGATCGGCGGGGTGCCGGCCGGGTTCTTCTGCTACTATGAGGACACCGACACGGCGTGGCGGCTGCGGCTGGCCGGTTGGCAGGTGCTGCCGGTGCCCGCCGCGATCGCGACCCACCGGCACGGCGCGAGCAGTGACCTCCACTCGTTCCGGTTCCACCGCTGGAACGAACGCAACCGGCTGCTGATGCTGGTGCGCTGCGCGCCGGCTGTGGTGGCGGCGCGGCAACTCGGCCGGTTCGCGGCGATCACGGCCGCGCTGCCGATCCGTCGACTGTGGCGCGGGCGGTCCTCGGCGGCGACGGATGCGTTGCCGGTCCATCGGCTGCGGCGCAGGCAGTCCGCCCCGGCGGCGGTTGCGGCCGCGCCGGACCGTCGACTGCCGCGCCACCAACCTGTGCCAGCAGCGGCGAACTTCACCGTCCGCCTGCGCCTGCTGGTGTTGGCTGAGGTGATGCTGCGGCTGCCGGCGCTGTTGGTGGCCCGATGGCGCATCGGCCGGCGCAGCTCGGTACCCCGCGCCGTCGTCTGGCGCGCGTGGGCCGGGCGATGATGGCTCTCGCGGAGTGGTCCACCTTGCCGCCCGGTCCTCGGTGGTCATGGTGCAGGCTAGAGAAGACAGTCGTTCGGCAGAGAGGAGTTCGGCGTGTCAGCACCGGCGAAGCCGCCGACGGTCTCGGTGATCGTGGTCAACTACCGCGGCGCCGATGACACCGTCACGTGCCTGCGTGCGCTGCTGGCCGA
>DATBCR010000572.1:0-3861 GCA_036270375.1 Pseudonocardiaceae bacterium
ATTGGCCGTGCTGATCGAGAAGATGTTCATATTGCCCACATTGGGCAACGTGACATTCGCGATCGTCTTGTTTGCCGGGATCGGGTAGACCTCGCCGTAGATACCCACGACGTGGTCACCGATGCCGCCCGTCACCGGCTGGTTCCAGTGGCTCGACACCACGACCGAACTCAATCCGGTCGGTGCGTCGCTGTACCAGTCGGCGAACTCGACCGGCACGTTTGTCGTACTGCCGTCGGTGAACGTGACCTTCATCGTGCCCTGTCCGGACCCGTTGTGCGCCGCCCCGACGATGACCAGCGCCGACCCGCTGCCGGACATCCGAATCACCTGGCCGGCGGCGTTCACCGCGTCCGGCGTACCGGGCGCCTGCGGCGGGAACGTGGCGGTCGCGGTGCCGACCGTCACCGTCCCGCCAGGTGTGACGCCGGCCGCCGCCAGGTTCTGGGCCGAGTAGCTGTAACCCGATCCGTCGAAGTTTCCGGCTGCCGCGTTTCCGTTGTCGCTCAGTGCCGGGATAGTTGCTGCTGCCGCCAGTGATGCGAACGGAACCGTGACGTTCTGTGTCTGCGTCATCGAGCGCGCGGCGCCATTGACTTCGCCCGTCATCGTGAATGACAGGCTCGTTGATCCGGCTGCCGCGTTCGCCGGCACCGTGACCTGGAACGTCGCCGTGACCGTGCCACCCGTGCCCGGGATATTGCCGAACGAACCACTGGCCGGCGTAACCGTCCAACCGGCCGGCACGTTGGCGGTCACCTTCGTCTTGTGCATCACGAAATCGGACTGGTTCAGCACCCGCGCGTCCACCGAGTACGTCGTACCGGGCGTCACGACGCCGGGCAGGCTGCTGACCAGCTCGCCAACCGGACTGTCGGTCTTTCGGACCACGTAGTTGGCCGCCAACGGGAGATCGGCGGACGACCCACCGACCAGAATCCCATAGTTCCCGTCCTGTACGGAGAATGCCTGCGCGCCGGAGTCCCAATAGGACAGTTCGCGCGGATTGATCGTCAACGTCACCGTCTTCGTCTGGCCGGGTGACAGGTTGACCTTGGTGAACGCCCCCAACTCCTTCGCCGGTGTGTCGGCGACGCGATCGGGCTTCGCGACATACACCTGCGGCTCCTCGGCGCCGGAGACCTTCCCGGTGTTGGTCACGTCGAACGACACCGTGACCGGATCACTCGAATTGCCCGACTTGTGCGTCAGCTTCAGATTGCTGTAGTCGAAACTGGTGTACGACAACCCGTACCCGAACGGGAACAACGGCGTCTGGTGGTGCTCGTCATACCACCGGTAGCCGACATAAATCCCCTCTGAATACGCCGCCGACCCGTCGACGCCGGGGAACTGCGCCGGCGTGCTTGCCGGCACCTGGCTGTCCGACATCGGCCACGTCTGCGGCAGCTTGCCGGACGGGTTGGCGCTGCCGAACAGCAGATCCGCCGTCGCCTGGCCGCCCAGCGCTCCCGGGTACCACGTCTGCAACACACCGCTGACCTGCGACAACCACGGCATCAGCACCGCGGACCCGGTCTGCAGCACGACCACCGTGTGCGGATTCGCGGCCGCGACGGCCGACACGAGCGCGTTCTGGTTGCCTGGCAGGCTCAGGTTGCTCCGGTCACTTCCCTCGCTTTCGTTGTCCCGCACGAAAACCAGCGCGGTCGCCGCCGACTTGGCCGTCGCGGCGGCCACCGTGAGGTTCGACCCGTCCGCGTACGTCACCTGTCCCGGCCCAGCAGCGTGCGTGATGGCGTCGAAACTGTTGTCGATCGACAGCGGGTTGACCTGGCTGCTGCCACCACCCTGCGCGGACACCTTGGCCGGCGTGCCGATCACGGCGATGCTGGTGGCGTGCGCGAGCGGCAGGATCGGGCCGTCGTTCTTCAGCAGAACCGCGCCGTCCTGTTCGATCTGCAGCGCCTTCATCAGGTCCGGGTTCTGGTTGATCGGCGTGCGCGTGATCGGGCCGCGGTCGAAAATACCGAACGAGAACAGCACGACAAGCGTTTCGCGCACCCGGGCGTCGATATCCGCCATCGTGATCGATCCGTTGGCCAGCGCGGTCTGCACGTTCGACAGGGTGTTGAACACGCCGGTCGGCAGCTCGACGTTCAGGCCTTCCTTGATCGACGTCGTCGCGTGCGTCGCCGGATAGTCGGACACCACGTACCCTGTGAAGCCGAGCTGTGTGCGCAGCGAACCGAGAGTCTGGCTGTTGTCGCACGAATACACGTCGTTGATCTTGTTGTACGAGCACATCACCGAACCGGGATTGCCGGTGGCGACGGCGATGCCGAAGTTCTTCCCGTAGATCTCGTGCAGCGCGCGGTCGTCGACGGCATCCGAGACCGTCATCCGATTGGTCTCCTGGTTGTTGCCGACGTAGTGCTTGAGCGTGGCGATCACGCCCTGGCTCTGGATTCCTTGCACGTCAGCGCCGGCCATCATGCCGGACAGGTACGGATCCTCGCTGTAGTACTCGAAGTTGCGCCCGTTCACCGGCACCCGCTGGATGTTCATCCCGGGCCCGAACAACTGCTCCTCACCCAGAGCACGGGCGTCGGTGCCGAGCACGAGCCCGTACATCGAGGCGTCGAACGTGTCGAAGGTCGCCGCCTCGGCCGACGGGGACGGTAACTCGGTGCTCTTGTCCGAACCTGTTCGCACGCCGGCCGGTCCGTCGGTCATGGTGATGCCGGGGAAGTTCAGCCGGGGGATCGGCGGAATGAAGCCGACGGCCGGCACCGGCGCCTGCGAGGTGTCCACGCCGTGCAGCATGGTCACCTTGTCCGCGAGCGTCATGGCCGCCAGCAACTCGTCGGCACGGGCCTGTGGGGTCTGTGCCGCGTTCATCCACGGCTGGCCCGTGTCGGCGGCCGCCGGGCCGACGGGCACGAGCGCTGTTGCGGTCAGGGTAGCCAATGCGGCGACGAGCACGGCGACTCGCCTGCTGGGCTGAGGGCGCGACATGGCTGGACCGTAGAACGCCTCTGATCAGCGGGTCAAGGGCTAGATAGACCTTAATTTAAGGGCATTACGAGTAACGGCCGTTCACTCGTCGGTCGGGCGGTAGGCGGCCCGGTAACGCGCGGTCTCGTCGGCGTGCGCGGCTTCGTAGGCCTCGCGGCGCACGGTCGACCCGTACTGCGGCGGGTACCCGTGCCGGGCAAGGCGCCGGTCGACGCTCTCCACCGAGTAGGACAGCGAATAGCGCACGTTCACCAACAACCCCAACACGATCGAACCCAACGCAAGCGGCAGCGAATGCCCGAACACCAGGAAACCGGCGAATAGCACCGCTGCGGCCGGCGCGACCAGGACCAGCCCGCGCACGAACACCCGCAGCAGCCACGTCCGGCAGGTCCCGTCGTGCAGCACCCACGCCCGGTAGCGCGCCGGCAGCCGCCCGCCGAACTGGTAGTACAGCCACCACGCCGGATTCGGCCGCATTACGGCAGTTTAGCCGCCTGGTCTCACCCACATCGGGCGCGTCGTCGGGCTCGTCGTGGCGGCCGTGATCGCCGTGCCGCTGCTGGTGCTGGCCATCGGCGGCCAGTTGACCTCGCAGTCTTGCGATTCGTTGGTGATGGTCGGCCCCGGTGGCCCCTATCCGACCCGCATCCGCCACGTCACCTCGCCGTCTTGCCGCTCGTCGGTCGCCGCCAGTCCTGCGGCTGCTGCGACGGCGATGGATGCCGCGTGTGCCGGGTGCACATGCGCGGTGATCACCACTATCGGCTGTGTGTGTAGCCAGTTCACCAAGCCCCGGGTCGCCTCGGTGGCGATACCGCGACCCTGCCACGGTGTCCCCACCACCCACGCGATCTCGGCGACCGGCCCCGGTCCGGCCGT